>JAODNL010000579.1 GCA_025465405.1 Pseudonocardiales bacterium
TTCGGTGACGCTGGTGGGCGGCGGGCCTGGGGATCCCGAGCTGATTACCGTGCGCGGCCGGCGCCTCGTCGCTGCCGCGGACGTGATCGTCGTCGACCGGCTGGCGCCGCGGGGCCTGCTCGACGACCTGCCGGACTCCGTCGAGGTGATCGACTGCGGCAAGTCCGCGCACCGGCACAACCTGACCCAGGCCGAGATCAACGACGTCCTGATCGACCGCGCGCTCGCCGGGAAGCGGGTTGTGCGTCTCAAGGGCGGGGACCCGTTCGTCTTCGGCCGCGGTGGCGAGGAATACCTGGCCTGCGTCGCCGCTGGCGTGCCGGTGAGCGTCGTGCCTGGCATCAGCTCGGCGCTCGCCGGTCCGGCCGCGGCCGGAATCCCGCTCACGCATCGGGGAATCGCCGCGGACTTCACCGTCGTCTCGGGGCATCTGGACCCGGGCCGACCCGCCGACGAGGGCATCGACTGGCCGGGCCTCGCGACCGGCGCGGGCACGCTGGTGCTGCTCATGTCGATGGACCGCCTCGACCTGATCGCGGATGAGCTGATCGGCCACGGCCGGCCGTCCAGCACGCCGGCGGCGGTGGTGCACCGTGCGACGCTCGCCGGGCAGCGGGTCGTGCGCGCGCCACTCGGTGAGCTGGCCAAGGCGGTGCGCGACGAGGGCGTCGGCGCTCCCGCGGTGATCGTCGTCGGCGAGGTGGTCGACGTTCTGAACCCGTAGCGGGTTTGCGCGCTGGCGGACGGGTGCGCTAGCCTTCGAACAGACGTTCGAAGCTGGAGGTATCCATGGCCACCGTCACGCACCCCATCACGCAGCCGGCCGCGGCGCGTCCGCCGCGGCCCGGCGTCACCCTGCCGGCGCGCGTTCTGCTCGGCCAGGCCCGCTCGGTGCTCGCCGACGCGGCCGCGGCGGACTCCGAGGCCGACCGTTTCTGCTTGGCTCATCTGGGTGCGTTGCGCACAGCGGCCGCCGTGTTCGCCACTCGAGGACGGCCGGCGAGCGCCCGTCGCAAGCTGATCAGCGCGTGGGTGCTGGTCGAGACGGTGGCGCCGGAACTGGCCGAATGGGCCCTGTTCTTCGCGGCGGCCGCTCCGGCCCGGGCGGCGGTCGAAGCGGGCGCCGTCAGCGCGGTCAGCGGGCGAGACGCCGACGACCAGCTGCGGGCCGCCGAACAGTTCCTGATCATCGTCGAATCCTCGCTCGGGCTGCTGGCCACGCCACTGGCCAGCTGATCAGCTGATCAACCCGGCGTTGTCCGCGCGTCGCGTTATGGTTCGACCCGTGCAGACGGAGACGCGTCGCGGCGAGACCGCGCCAGGACGCCAGTGGCTGGTCTGGCAGTTGCTCACCGACGCACTGGCCTCGGTGACGACCGACGTTCGGCCGCCGGCCGTACTCGACTGCGGCGGTGGCAGCGGCAGCTTCGCGGTGCCGCTCGCCCAGGCCGGCGCGCTGGTCACGGTCGTCGATGTCAGCGTCGACGCGCTGGCCACTCTGCGCCGCCGGGCCGACGAGGCCGGCGTCGCGGATCGGGTCCGGCCGGTCCAGGCCGACGTCGAGGCTCTCGGCGATGCGGTGGCGCCCGCGTCGTTCGACCTCGTGCTGGCGCACGGCATCCTGGAAGCCGTCGACCAGGTCGCACCTGCATTCGACGCGATCGCCGCGGCGGTCCGGCCGGGCGGGTTGATCAGTGTGCTGGCCGGAAACCCCGTGGCCGGTGTGCTCGCCCGCGCACTGTCCGGCGATCTGGCCGCCGCCCTGGTTGAGCTGCGCGGCCTCGACGCGGACTTCGCTCGTCTCGGTCCGGGCGCTGTTCAAGAGCTGTGCCGGTCCGCTGGGCTGCTCGTCGAGCAGGTTCACGGCGTCGGTGTCTTCTCCGAACTCGTACCGGGCTCCGCGCTGGACGCGCCCGGGGCAGCGGAGGCCCTGGCGGCCCTGGAGGCCGAGAGCGCGGCGCGTGCCCCGTTCTCCGACATCGCCAGCCGGGTGCACACGCTGGCACGCCGCCCGGGCTGAGGGCGCAGCCGTGGGCCGCAGTGCAGACGTTCCCCGCGCAGCGGGTGCCGCCGGGGCGGTTGAGGGCGACGACAGCGGCTGCCCGATCCTGCACGTCGACATGGACGCGTTTTACGCCAGCGTCGAGATCCGCCGCCGGCCGGATCTGCGCGGCAAGCCGGTCGTCGTCGGCGGGGGCGTGCGCGGCGTCGTCGCCGCCGCTTCCTACGAAGCCCGGCGGTACGGCATCCGCAGTGCCATGCCGATGGGGCAGGCGTTGCGCCTGTGCCGGCACCTGGTCGTCCTGCCGCTGGACCGCGCCGCGTACGCCGACGCGTCGGCCGCGGTCATGGGGATCCTGCGTGACGTCACGCCGCTGGTCGAGCCGCTGTCGTTGGACGAGGCGTTCCTCGACGTGTCCGGCGCGCTCCGATTGCACGGCCGCCCAGCGGCGATCGCCGCGGGCATCCGCGCCCGCATAGCCGAGGAGCTCGCGCTGACGTGTTCGGTCGGCGTCGCGCCGACAAAGTTCGTGGCCAAGCTCGCATCGGCACGGTGCAAACCGGACGGCATGCTCGTGGTGCCTGCCGACGGCGTGCTGGACTTCGTGCGTCCGCTGCCGGTCACCGTGCTCTGGGGCGTCGGGGCGCGGACGGCCGAACCCCTGCACCGGCTGGGAGTGCGCACTGTCGCCGACCTGGCCGACACGCCGCTCGACACGCTGCAGCGTGCTGTCGGGGCGGCGGTCGCGGCGCACCTGCACACCCTCGCGAGTGGCCGCGACCCGCGGTCCGTCGAGCCGCACGAGGTGGAGAAGTCGGTCAGTGCCGATCACACCAACGATGTGGATCTCACCGAAGAGGCCGACGTGCGGCGCGAGCTGCTTCGCCTGGCCGGCGAGGTGGGCCGGCGGGTGCGGGGGCGCAGCCTGGCGGCGCGCACGGTCGGCATCAAGATCCGCTTCGCCGACTTCAAGACGGTCACCCGGGTGCGCACGCTGCCGACCTGGACCGACTCGACGACGACGATCTACGACACGGCCGCGGATCTGTACCGCAGCCTGCGCCTGGACCGGCCCCGGGTGCGGCTCGTGGGCGTGAAGTGTGAGAACTTCCGCGACGCCGGCGACGTTCCCGAGCAGCTGACGCTCGACGCCGTGGGCCACACCGCGGTTGCGGGCGGGGTCGAACGCGCAATCGACGCTGCTCGAGCGAGGTTCGGTGCCGGTGCCGTCGACTACGGAACGCTTCTGCCGATATCCACACAGATCGACGCACCGCGACACCCGCGGTGAGCCGCTTGCGCAGTGCGCGCACCAGTTCGCGCAATCGCAACTTTCGATCCAGCGAATCGGCTCGTATGCTCGACCTGACAGGTTGCTCGCGCATCGATCACGATGTTGGGCAACCGTCGGTTCTGGCCACGTTCTACGAGAGAACGCCACCGACTCTGTCGGGGCGACGAAGGAGGGCACGGTGCCGCTCTCCGATCACGAGCAGAGACTGCTCGACCAGATCGAGCAGGCGTTGTATGCCGAGGACCCGAAGTTCGCTTCGGCCGTGCGTTCGGCACGCACCCGGTCCCGGACCCGCCGGTCCGTCGCGCTGTCCATCTTCGGCGTGGTTGCTGGCCTTGGGCTCGTGCTCGTCGGACTCGTCACCAGCGTGATCGTGGTCAGCATTGTCGGCTTCGTCCTCGTCGTGGCTGGCTGCGGCTATGCCGCGCAGTCCCTGCGAAACCGCGGGCCCGTTGGTGTCGATAACCGCCCGCAGGGTGGCAAGGCACCGCGCCAGGCGGGACTGCGTACCCGCATGGAAGACCGGCTGCGCCGCCGCTTCGACGAGGGCTGACCGGGCCGGTTCGGCCAGTGCTCGTTCAGTGCCCGCGGCCGCGTCCGCGCCTGGGTTCGCGTAGCTGCCAGCCCAATGACGCCGGCAGCAGCCGCGATCTGATCCGGGTCGACCCGCCGCGCCGCGCGCGCAACTGCGCTTCCACGGCCCGCAGGTCGTCGACGAGGAGCGCCACCGGGTAGGCGTCGGCCGACGGCGCGTATCGCGCCGTCTCGACCGCGTTCGCGAGTTCGCGCAACGACGCCGCCGACTCGCCGGGAATCTGTGGTCCGAGCCAGCCGACCACCTGCCGCGGACTGCGCGCCGCCGACCAGACGTAGCCGAGGTCGACCGCGGTGTCGGACAGCTCGGCCCACAGCGGATCAGGGTCGCCGCGCCGAGCGGCCCGCAGCCGGCCGCGCCGCCGACGCCGGCGCACGACGGCCGGCGCCAACAGGAGACTGCCGAGCGCGACCAGGGTTGCCAGGATCACCAGTACCGGCCAGGAGAACGTGAAGCCCGAGTTCGACGACGGCCCGGCAACCGGCGCGCTGGACGACTGACCGCGCGCCGGCGCGCTGTTCGAGCGGGACGTCTGCCGGGTCGGGATCGTCTCGCCGGGACTGGTGCTGCCGAGCGGGTGCGGTGCCCACGGCAGGTTCGTCGTCGCGCCGCCGGCGGCACCGGCGATCGGCGTCGGATCGAACGGGATCCAGCCGTAGCCGGCGAAGTAGGCCTCGACCCATGCGTGTGCATTGTTGGTGGTGACCGTGAACGCGCCGTCCGCGTTCGGCGCCGCGTGCGTGTAGCCGAGGACGACTCGCGCGGGCACCCCCGCGATCCGCAGCATGATGCCCATTGCCGCCGCGTACTGCTGGCAGTAACCGACCTTGTTGGTCAGGAAGTCGACGAGATCGCTGCCCGAGTCGCCGTTCTTAGTGATCACGCTGTAGCTGAACCCGTTCGCTGTGCTCGTGAAGTAGTCGCTCAGCGCGCGCGCCTTGGCGTACCGGGTGGTCTTCGACGCGGTGAGCGTGTTGACCAGGTTGCGCACGGAGGCCGGGATCGTGGCGGGCGTCTGGAGCCAGCGTGCCGTGCTCTGCGGATCGGCATCCGGGACGGCCGCCAGCTGGTCGGCGGTGGGCGTCGGTTGGGTCACCTGTTCGCTGATCACCTGGTTCTGATGGACCCGCTGTCCGAGTAGCAGCTGGTCGGAACTGCTCCACGTGGCGTTGCCGTCGAGCCCCGTGACGTGAGTCGGCCGGGCAAATACCGGCGGGTTGTCGGCCAACCCGCTGATCTTGATCTGGGCCGTGAAGGCGGAGCTGGGTACCTCCGGCGCGGTGGGCGGCACGGTGTCGAAGAAGGTAGTGCCGACGTCCTCGGCTCCCGGGTGATCGCTGGCCGTCCAACCCCGGTCGGTGTAGTTGACCAGGACGTTGGCGCGCAGGTAGAACGGCGCCACGCCTGTGTGCGGGTCGACGGTGACGGTGAACAGGTCGACCGGCTTGGACCGCTGCAGTTCCCCCTTGAGGGCGGAGAACGGGTCCAGCGACACGCCGCCGTTCGCGCCGATGCCGCTACCACCGCCTCCGCTCGAGCTGCCGTTGTGCAGCGCGTCGGCGATCAGATTCGACGGGCGGGACGGGGCCAGCAGCGGCAGCAACACCGCGACGGCGATCGCTAGCACCGCGATCCGTGGTCCGGACACGCCCAGCGCGGCGCGTGGCCGGGCGTCGCCGAGCCGGGGGATGAGCCGTCCCCAGTTCCGCACGGTGTCGGCAGCGTCCAGGGACAGCAGCAACAGAAATCCGATCGCGGCCGGAACGAACCACACCCACGACACCGGGTGCCGCGGCACCGCGCCGGACACGGTGTAGACCACGAGCAGGGGGACGCCGGCCAGGGCCGCCCGGCGGCCGACGACCGCGATGAGGTCCGTGAACGCCGCGAGCAGGCCGACGACCAGCGCGAGTACGAACACGATGGGCGCGCCGGCATGCACCGGCGCGACGCCGTTGCTCGTCGTGTCGCGCACGTCGCTGAGCAACCGGTCCACGTCGTGCCAAGTGGCCGGCGTCGGAATGACTCCACCGAACGCGTGATGTGGCACGAACCGGACCGTCAGCCACGGGACCAGCAGTGCCAATCCCAGCCAGGTGTGCCAGACCCGGGGTCGCTGCCACAGGCGCAGCAGCAGGGCGGGCACGACCACCACGGCCATGGCCAGCCACGCGTCGAAGAGCCACCGCACATCTGTGAACAGCTCGGACAACGGCAGGATGCCGAGCGCACTCGCGACGAGCGCGCGCGCCGTCCGCTGCGGGCCGGTGTTGCCCGCGAGGCGTCCCGCCGGGTGCTCGGCGGCGCTCATCGCCGCGCCCCGAGCGCGACGTCGCCACCCGACCGGCTGCGCAGTAGGGACTGCCACGCACCGGCCGTCGTGTCCCCGTGCCGCACGACGACGACCCGCCACCCAGCCGCGCTGAGCACCCGGGCGGTGGCCGCACAGCCGCCGTCGCCGGCGCCGGACGGGTCTCGCCAGGTGGCGGTGTCGAGCAGGAGGGCGAACGCCGGGATCGAGGAGCCGCGCGGGTGGGCGTCCGCGAGGACCCGCAGGCTGGTCGGATCGAGGCGGCCGAGGACAGCCACGAGCGCGGAGTCCCGCGCGGCGGTGCGGGCAAGCTCGGCGATCGGGGACAGGTCGGGCTGCGGGACCGCGCGCACCCCGGCCAGATGGTCGCTGAGGCGCGGTGCGCCGTCGAGGTACATGCGCTCGCCCGAGACAAGGTCACTGATCAGCCCCACGCCACGGCCGGCCAGCAGCAGGTGCGTGCCGATGCTCGCCGCGGCGCTGATCGCCCATTCCAGGCTGCTGCGCTGCCTCGGATCGGGAGCCTGCTCGCCGTCTTCCGGCACCACGGAGTGCGCGGCCGCGCGCAGGTCGAGCAGCATCGTGCTCTGGCCCTGCCACGGCCGTTCCTCCTGGCGCACCATCAACATCCCGGTGCGTGCAGACGACCGCCAGTGGATCTTGCGAAGATCGTCGCCGGTCCGGTACTCGCGCGTGGACGCGTCGTCGGCGCCGTGCACACCGATGGAGTGGCTGCCCGCGTTGTCGCCGATGTCGTAGGAGCGGGGCGGCTCGACCGAGGGCAGCGGGTCGATGACCGGTGTCACGATGAAGTCGTTCGTCGCCGTGAACGACCGGACCACGTCAACCATGTGGAACGGGTCGGTCAGCCGGATCCGCAGCGGCCCGGCACGGTAGCGCCCGCGGGGCAGCTCCGGCATGCGGTAAGAGACCGTCCGGGCCTCGCGGCTGGCGAGGCCCGGCACCACGAAGCGGGCCCGGCCGACCAGCTGCTGCGGCAGCTGGTCCTCCAGCAGCAGCGCGCCTGTGGGCAGCAGTGAGCGGTTGGTGATCGCGAGATGGATGCTGACCGCCCCGCCCGCGGATGCCCGGGCCGGATCCGCGCTGCGCCGGTTGGCGATGCGCACCCGCGACCGGTAGACGACCAGCGATGCGGTCAGCGGGATCGCCAGGGCGAGGGCCCCGGCGCGTACGAGGTCGACTGCCCCGAGCAGCAGGCCGCACAGCAGCGCGGTGGTTCCCGCCGCGATCAGGCAGCTCGCGCGCGTGGTGAATCCGCTCCGGAACCCCGCCACGGAGTCAGCGCGCTCCCGCCTGCGCACCGGCCGGGATCGGTGTCATGTTCGCGATCCGGCTGAGGACTGCCTCGGCGGTGCGGCCAGCGATGTGCGCGTCGGAGGTCATCAACAGCCGGTGCGCCAGGACCTGGATCAGCAGGTACTGGACGTCGTCCGGGATCACGTACGCGCGGCCGTCGAGTGCGGCCCAGGCCTTGCTGGCGCGTACCAGCTGCAGCGTCGCCCGCGGCGACGCGCCGAGCCGGATCTCCGGAGCGCGGCGGGTGGCATCGGCGAGCTCGACCGCGTACGCCTTGATCGATTCGGAGACATGGACGCGACGGACCGCGCCGATGAGCTCACGCACCTCGGTGGCGTCGGAGACCGGCCGCAGTGAGTCGAGCGGATCGAGTGACGCGTGCTCGCCGAGCATGGTGATCTCCGCCGCTCGATCTGGATAGCCCATCGAGATGCGGGCGGTGAACCGGTCGCGCTGGGCCTCAGGCAGCGGGTAGGTCCCCTCCATCTCAATGGGGTTCTGCGTCGCGATCACCATGAACGGCCGCTCTAGCAGGTGGGTGGTGCTGTCGACCGTG
>JAODNL010000580.1 GCA_025465405.1 Pseudonocardiales bacterium
CACGCTGCCCGCGACCGCACCGGGCGATCGGGTGACCATCACCGATCCCGGTCACAAGCTCCAACCGGAGGACCTCCTCGACGTGGTCGAGGAATTACGTGGCGCCGGCGCGGAGGCGATCCAGTTCGCCTCGGTGCGGGTCAGCACGTCGACGGCCTTCACCGCGGTCGGTGGCGCGGTGGCGGTCGACGGCGTCGCGCTGAGTGTGCCGTACGACGTCCTCGCCATCGGTGATGCCAAGACGCTCGACACCGCGCTCAACATCCCCGGCGGCGTCGCGGCCACGGTGCGCGCCGCCGGGGGCGATCTGGTGGTGTCCGAACAGCAAAGCGTCACAATTGGAGTGGTGCGTTCGCTGCCGGTCACGAAGTACGCGACCCCGGCGCCGAAGTAGCACCGACCCCAGTAGGGTCGCACCGGTCGACCCATCGAACGACGAAAGAGGATTGCCATGTCCGACGTCCCCGACGACCTGAGGTACACCGCCGATCACGAGTGGGTGCGCGTCGCGGACGGAGAGCAGGCCGTCCGGGTCGGGATTACCGACTACGCCCAGCAGGCGCTCGGCGACGTCGTCTACGTGTCGCTGCCGGAGGTAGGAGCGACCATCCGCAAGGGCTCGCCGTTCGGCGAGGTCGAGTCGACGAAGAGCGTGTCCGACTTGTACGCGCCGCTCGACGGCGGCGTGGTGTCTCGCAACGAAGCGCTCAACGAGCATCCGGAGTTGATCAACTCGGATCCGTATGGCGAGGGCTGGATCGTTGAAATCCAGCCGTCCGACAAGGCCGAAATCGACACGCTGCTGGACGCGGCGGCCTACGGAGTGCTGGCCGACTGAGGTGCCGGATCGTGGGTCGCATGAGAACTTGCGGCTATACGTCCACCTTCGATTGACCCTCAGGATGCGCCGGGCCTAGTCTCGGCAGACCGAGGACTCCGCATGATCGCGATGTCGTTCACCCCTAATTGACCGTTCTCTGATCGAAGGGCGACGCGAGTGTTCTGCACCGCTTGTGGCACCGAGAATCCGCCTGGGAGCCACTTCTGCGCGAGCTGCGGGGCCGCGCTACCGGCGGCCGCGACGGGCGCGGACGTGACCAGCGCGATCACCACGACGGGGTCGGTTCCCGACGTCGACGGCGAGTTCTCGACCGAGGCGCACCAAGGTGCCGTCGATGCCTTGACGCCCGGCTCGGCCCTGCTGGTCGTCAAGCGCGGTCCGAACGCGGGCAGCCGATTTCTGCTCGATCAGGACGTCACCACGGCGGGTCGCCACCCGGACAGCGACATCTTCCTCGACGATGTCACCGTGTCCCGCCGGCATGCCGAGTTCCGCCGCGAAGGCAGCGGCTACACCGTCCACGACGTGGGTTCCCTCAACGGCACCTACGTCAACCGAGAGCGCATCGACGCCACCCCGCTGTCCGGCGGCGACGAGGTGCAGATCGGCAAGTTCCGCCTCGTCTACCTGACGGCCGCCGTCCGCGCGGGCGTCGGGGCCCAGGCGTGACGGCCGTCGGCGCCGCGTCCCGCGGCAAGCCAGGGGCCACCCTCACGATCGGCGACGTGCTCGCTCATCTCAAGGCAGACTTCCCGGATCTCACGATCAGCAAGATCCGCTTTCTCGAGGATCAGGGTCTGGTCCAGCCGGAGCGCACGCCGTCGGGATATCGCAAGTTCTCGGCTGCGGACGTGTCCCGCCTGAAGTACGTCCTCTCGCAGCAGAAGGACCACTACCTGCCCCTGCGGGTCATCAAGGACCAGCTCGACGCCATCGATCGCGGCCTGGTGCCGGCCGGCACCACGTCCGGCGGCCCTCGCGTTCCGCACGTCGCCATCGCAGCGATCGAGGACAACGCGCCGACCGCGGATCACTTCCGGCCCGCACCAGCGGCGCTGCGGCTCTCGCGGGAGGAACTGCTCAATGCCGCCGGCTTGCGCAAGGAGCAGCTGGCCGAGCTCGAGCAGTTCGGGCTGATCGCGGCGAAGCCGGGCGGGCACTACGACGATGACGCCCTGTCCGTCGCCAAGATCGTCGCCGATCTGGCGCGCTTCGGGCTGGAGGGTCGGCACCTGCGCGCGTTCCGCTCGGCCGCCGAACGCGAGGTCGGCCTGTTCTCGCAGGTCGTCGGGCCGATGTCGCGCCAGCGCGGCAGCGAGGCGAGGGCGCGCGCGGAGGAGACCGTTCGCGAGCTTGCCGCTGCCTCGGTTCGGCTGCATGCGGCGCTGGTCCAGATCGGTCTGCGCGAGGTCATCGGCAGCTGAGCCGCGGGCGGTTGCGACCCGGTCACGGCCCACCGCCGCCTGCGCCGAGCGTGTAGCGTCGGATGTCGCGAGATCGTGCGAAACTGCGGGTTACGGAGGTTGAGTCGTGCATCCGATGCGCGTCGTCGGGGTCCGGGTCGAACTGCCCGCGAACCAGCCGGTCGTGCTCCTGCGCGAGGAGGACGGCATCCGGTATCTGCCCATCTGGATCGGCGCGGTCGAGGCCTCGGCGATCGCGTTCCAGCAGCAGGGCGTGCAGACACTGCGGCCCCTGACGCACGACCTGCTCAAAGATGTCATCACCGCGCTCGGCGTGCGCCTCGAGGCCGTGCACATCACCGAACTGCGCGACGACGTGTTCTACGCGGAGTTGCGGTTCACCGGAGGCGTGACAGTGAGCGCCCGGCCCTCGGACGCGATCGCACTGGCGCTGCGCTGTGACGTGGCCATCCTCGGTGCCGACTCGGTGCTCGACGCCGCCGGAGTCGAGATCCCCGACGAGCAGGAGGACGAGGTCGAGCGGTTCCGCGAGTTCCTCGACAACATCACGCCCGAGGACTTCGCCTCCGACGGCTGAATCGGACCGCCGACTACCCTTGATCTCTACATGAGGGTTAAGAATTCACGGCGCGTCGCGTTGACCAGGTATGGCCGCGGTCCTACGGTCGGGGGACACGAATCACCACGGTGGAATTCCATCGGTGATCGGCCCGGTGATATTCGAGCGGGACCGCAGCAGACCAGGAGGTGGGCAGATGGACGAGCGCCTGCAACCAGAGCAGGGCACGCTGTTCGCCGACCCCGCGCCTGTCGCCGACGAGCTGATCGGATACCGCGGACCGACTGCATGCACGGCGGCCGGTATCACCTACCGGCAGCTTGATTACTGGGCCCGCACCGGTCTGGTTGTGCCCTCGATCCGCTCGGCGTCCGGCTCGGGCAGCCAGCGGCTTTACTCGTTCAAGGACATCCTCGTCCTCAAGGTCGTCAAGCGGCTGCTCGACACCGGCGTCTCGCTGCAGAACATCCGCTCCGCGGTGGACGCGTTACGAGCCCGGGGCGTCGACGACCTCGCCCGGATCACCCTGCTGTCCGACGGCACGACGGTCTACGAGTGCACGTCCTCGGAGGAGGTCGTGGATCTGCTGCGCGGCGGCCAGGGCGTCTTCGGCATCGCGGTCAGCGGCGCCCTCCGCGAACTGGTGGGCTCCCTGGCGCACATGCCCGGCGAACGGGCTGACGGCGGCGAGGTCAACGACGATCCGGCGGCGCACGCCAGTGACGAGCTCGCCAAGCGCCGCCAGCAGCGCACCGCGTCCGCCTGACCGACGCGTCGACCGGGCGCGCCGGCGCTCGACTGGTAACGTCAAAGCTGGCTGTTCACCTCGCGTGGGAGAGCCTGTCGCATAGTGGCGGCAGCGCCGAAGGGGCAACTTCCCCGGAACCTCTCAGGCAAAAGAACCTCGCGAGTCAGGCCACTCTGGAGGATGGCTCCGACAGAGGGGGAGTCGCGTCGGCACGGCGCGTGCACTCACTCCTCGACAAGGGCATCCAGATGACCGATCGCACGCTGACTGAACTCGAACAGGGCACTCCCTTCGCGGCCCGCCACATCGGCGTCACCCCGGCTGAAGACCAGCGCCGCATGCTCGAAGCCGTCGGCTATGCGTCGATGGAGAACCTGCTCGACGACGCGATCCCCGCGAGCATCCGGGAGAAGCTGGCGCTGGCGTTACCTCCCGCGGCGACCGAGGCCGAGGCGGCCGCAGAGCTCAGGCAGCTCGCCGCCCGCAACCAGGTACTGACCTCGATGATCGGACTCGGATACTACGACACGATCACGCCGGCGGTCATCCGCCGCAACGTTCTCGAGAACCCGGCCTGGTACACCGCGTACACGCCCTACCAGCCGGAGATCAGCCAGGGCCGCCTGGAGGCATTGATCAACTTTCAGACGATGGTCGAGGACCTCACCGGCCTGCCCGTCGCCGGCGCGTCCATGCTCGACGAGGCGACCGCGGCTGCCGAGGGAATGGCGCTTGCGCACCGCGCGGCGCGGCAGGGCAGCACCTTCGTCGTGGACGCCGACGTGCTGCCACAGACGCTGGACGTCGTCCGCACCCGCGCCGTCCCGCTGGGACTGAGCGTCGTCGTGCACGACCTGGCCGAGCCGTTACCGGGCGGGGACGTGTTCGGCGTGCTCGCGCAGTACCCGGGCGCTTCGGGCGCCGTGCGCGATCTCACCGCTCTGGTCGACGCGGCACACGCGCGCGGCGCGCTCGTCGTCGTTGCCGCCGATCTGCTGGCCCTCACGCTGCTGAAGCCACCCGGCGAGTTCGGCGCCGACATCGCCGTCGGCACGACCCAGCGCTTCGGTGTGCCCCTCGGCTTCGGCGGACCGCACGCCGGATACCTGTCGACGCGATCCGGGCTCGAGCGGCAGCTGCCCGGACGCCTGGTCGGCGTATCCGTCGACGCCGCCGGCGCGCCCGCGTACCGGCTTGCCCTGCAGACCCGGGAGCAGCACATCCGCCGCGAGAAGGCGACGAGCAACATCTGTACCGCGCAGGTGCTGCTGGCCGTCATCGCCAGCATGTACGCCGTCTATCACGGCCCGGACGGCCTGCGCGACATCGCCCGCCGGGCACACCGCTATGCCTCGATCCTCGCGCGGGGTTTGCGCGAGGCGGGAGTCGACGTCCTCGACCCCCCGTTCTTCGACACGATCACCGCTCGGGTTCCCGGCCGAGCCGCAGCCGTCGTCGCCGCGGCACGTGACGCCGGCGTCAACGTGCGCCAGGTCGACGCGGACACCGTCGGCGTCGCGTGTGACGAAGCGACTCGCCGCGAGCACCTGGCTGCCGTCTGGGCCGCGTTCGGGGCTCGGCTCGTCGTCGACGACATCGAGCGCCTCGACGCCGAGCTGGGCGCCGGGGATGACCTTGCGCTTGCGCGCACGTCGGAGTTCCTGACGCATCCGGTGTTCTCCGCGCACCACTCGGAGACCTCGATGCTGCGTTATCTGCGGCGCCTCGCCGACCGTGACTACGCGTTGGACCGCGGCATGATCCCGCTCGGGTCGTGCACGATGAAGCTCAACGCCAGCACCGAGATGGAGCCGGTTACCAATCCTGGCTTCGCCAACATGCACCCCTTCGCGCCGGCCGACCAGATCGCGGGTTACCGGGCTCTCTTCCAGGATCTCGAGGCTTGGCTGGCTGAGATCACCGGCTACGAAGCGATCTCGTTGCAGCCGAACGCGGGTTCGCAAGGCGAGTTCGCCGGCCTGCTTGCAATCCGCGGCTACCACCTCGCGCAGGGCGACGTCCATCGCGAGGTCTGCCTGATCCCGGCCAGCGCCCACGGCACCAACGCGGCGAGCGCCGTCATGGCCGGCATGCGCGTCGTGGTTGTTCGGACGAGCGGCGACCAAGGCGAGATCGACCTGGACGACCTGCGCGCGAAGATCGCCGAGCACGCCGCGTCGCTGGCCGCGGTCATGGTCACCTACCCGTCGACCCACGGCGTGTTCGAAGACCACATCGGTGAGGTGTGCGCGCTGGTCCACGAGGCGGGCGGCCAGGTCTACGTCGACGGCGCGAACCTCAATGCGATGGTCGGCCTGGCGCGGCCGGGCAAGTTCGGCGCCGACGTCTCACACCTGAACCTGCACAAGACGTTCTGCATCCCGCACGGCGGCGGCGGACCCGGTGTCGGCCCGATCGGCGTGCGCGCGCACCTTGCCCCCTACCTGCCCAACCACCCGCTGCAGCCGCTGGCCGGGCCGACGACGGGCAGCGGCGCGATCGCGGCGGCACCCTGGGGCTCGGCGTCCATCCTCCCGATCACCTGGGCGTACCTGCGCATGATGGGCGGCGACGGGCTGACGGCGGCTACAGCCGCGGCGATCCTGTCCGCCAACTACGTCGCGACCCGCCTCGACGAGCACTACCCGGTGCTGTACACGGGTGCGCACGGGCTGGTGGCGCACGAGTGCATCCTCGACCTGCGGGAGATCACCCGGGTCAGCGGCGTCTCGGTCGACGACGTGGCCAAGCGGCTGATCGACTACGGCTTCCACGCCCCGACCATGTCCTTCCCGGTGGCGGGCACCCTGATGGTCGAGCCGACGGAGTCCGAGGACCTGCACGAGCTGGACCGGTTCGTGGCGGCTATGGTCGCGATCAAGGGCGAGATAGACCGCGTGGCGTCGGGGGAGTGGCCGAAGGACGACAACCCGCTCGCGAACGCCCCGCACACGGCTGCGTCGGCGACCGGGCCGTGGCCGCATCCGTACTCCCGGGCGGAGGCCGCCTTCCCCGCGGGCGTCGACCCGACGGCAAAGTACTGGCCCCCAGTTCGTCGCATCGACGGTGCCTACGGCGACCGGCATCTCGTGTGCGCCTGCCCGCCGGTGGCCGAGTACGCCTGAATCTGGGAATGATTCCCGGTAGGATCGCATCGTGGCAGCGACGAGGCACCGGTCCACCCGGCAGGGTGGTGCGGTGAGGGACGCCCTCAGCTCCGCCGGCGGGTTCCGCAGCGCCCAGGATGTGTACGCAGCGTTGCGCGGCCAGGGTGAGGCGGTGGGCCTGTCCACCGTCTACCGGCACCTGCAGTCGCTGGCCGATGACGGGCTCGTCGATGTGATCCACACTCCCGAGGGCGAGACCACCTATCGCTACTGCGGTGAGCCAGGAACGACGCACCACCACCACCTGGTGTGCCGCGGGTGCGGCCGGGCCGAAGAGATCGAGGGACCAGCTATCGAGACGTGGGCAGCCTCAGTTGCCCGCAAGCACGGCTACGCCGACGTCGACCACACCGTCGAACTGTTCGGTACCTGCGCGAACTGCGCGACCTAGGCGCGGTGCATCAAACCACCACGGCGGCCGTGAACAGCGCCGAGGAGGCCAGCGAGGAGAGGGCGCGCAGATGGTTCGCTCTCGTCCACACGCGCACGTAGTCCGTCCACGTCCGGCCGTTCGTGGCGTCCTCGGCATCGAGCGCGGCCAACCTGTCGTTGAGCGGCATGTTGACAGCGGCTGTGAGTCCGATCGTGCCGACCAGGAACGAGCCTGCGGCGACGAGGGTCAACACGCCCCACGTCTCGCCCAGTGAGAACCCGGCACGCACGGCGAGGAACACACACATGCCGGCCGTACCCATGAACGCGATCATGAACGGTGGGCGAACGGCCGTCACGTTGATCGACTGCATCGCGGACATGCCGCCCGTACCGGGCAGTCGCCTGAGTCCGGCCATCACGAATGTCGAGAACGCGTACCAGACGCCGGCGTTCACCCCCGCGCCCAGCGCCGCGATCACGAGGACGACCTGAAGCGATGCTCATACGGGGGCCCTCACTGTGCGCTCCACATGCCGGATCGTAGGGGTGGGGATCGCCGCGGCCCAACGGCAATTGCCCATGAAGTGAATGGGTGATTCACTTCTTGCGTGCCCTATCGCCGGACGCCCGCAGTGCAGGCTCGGCTTGACGGGCGCCGCGACACGATCCTGACGTCAGCTGCTGCCCTGCTCGCCGAGCAGGGCTACGCCGCGTGCACAGTGGCCGCGGTTGCCAGCCGGGCCGGTGTCGCCGCCGGCACCGTGTATCGGCACTTCGACAGCAAGGCCGAGCTGGTCGTCGAGGTGTTCCGGACCGTGGTCGGCCGTGAACTCGCTGCCGTCCGGGACGCCGTGGCCGCCGAGTCGGGCGTACACGATCGGGCCAGGGCGGTTGTCGAGACGTTTGCCGGACGGGCGCTGAAGGCGCCCCGACTCGCGTACACGCTGCTGGCTGAGCCCGTCGACCCGGCGGTGGACGCGCTGCGCTTGGAGTTCCGGACCGCCTTCGGCGGGATTGTCGCCGAGGTGGTCGGTGACGGTGTTCGGGCCCGCGCAC
>JAODNL010000589.1 GCA_025465405.1 Pseudonocardiales bacterium
GAGCCGGCGAGGGTCGACGAGCAGCAGCCGGCCGCCGTCGGCAAAGGTCATTGAGAAGCGCGCGAAGCGGTGGTCGCCGGGAGCCCGTCCGCGTTCCCAGTAGTCACCGCCGTCGACCTCGTTGCCACGGCCGTCCGCGATCACGATCTTGCCTGACATACCGAGGTGGATCCCTAACGTCGGTCCTGGTTCGGGTGACCGTCCGGGTCCGGCGGTGTCGCACCACATGCTCTTGCCGCGCCGGTGCGCGGCCGACAAGCGCCGGCCGAGCAACGCGCCGCGGATCTCGCCGGGCCTGTGTGGACGGCAAACGTAGGTATCGGAGTCGTCGACCTCGACGATCGTGCGGCCCAGCGCCCTGCGTTCGATCACGCTTCGGGCGGACTCGACTTCCGGCAGCTCTGGCACGGTGCCCAACGCTAGTCACCGGAATCAGGGGCGAGGTCGGTGAGCCGCGCGGCCGCACTACGTTGGAGTGGTGCGGATAGCAACCTGGAACGTCAACTCGATCAAGCAGCGCATGCCGAGATTCCTGCCGTGGCTCGACGAGCGCCAACCCGACGTGGTCTGCGTGCAAGAGACCAAGTTGACCGACGCCGCGATCTCCGAGCTGCTCGACGACGAGCTCGAGCGACGTGGCTACCAAGCCGCCTACTACGGCCAGGCGCAGTGGAACGGCGTTGCGCTGTTGTCGAAGGTCGGTCTCGACGACGTCGTCCGGGGCATTCCGGACGCACCCGGGTTCCCGGATCCGGAAGCCCGCGCGATTTCGGCCACCTGCGGCGGTATCCGCGTGCACTCGCTGTACGTGCCGAACGGGCGGACCGTCGGTTCGGATCACTACGACTACAAGCTCGCCTGGCTCGAGGCATTGCGCCGAGACATAGCGAAGGGTCCTGACGATGCGGTGGTCTGCGGCGACATGAACATCGCGCCGGCCGACGCCGATGTCTTCGATCCGCACGCGTACATCGGCCAAACCCACGTGACCCCGCCGGAACGCGCTGCATTGGCCGAGCTGCAGAAATTGGGACTGCACGACGTCGTGCGCGAGCGGTGGCCGACCGAGCGTGTCTTCACGTATTGGGACTACCGTGCCGGCATGTTCCATCAAGATCTTGGGATGCGCATCGACCTGGTGCTCGCGTCAGGCAATGTGGCTCAGCGAGTCCAGGCCGCGTGGATCGATCGGAAGGCTCGCAAGGGAACCGGACCCAGTGATCACGCCCCGGTGATCGTGGACCTCGACGAGGCACGCGACGGCGACCTCGGGCCGATGGTGCCGCCGCCGTCTTCTCCACGCGGCCCGCGCAAGACCACGACGCTGCCGCAAGCGCGGTAACCGCGGCCAGCCCCCGGGCGAGCCCAGGTGCGGGATCATGCCGGTCAGGCGGTCGGATCGCTGACGTGGCCGACGAAGACTGGCGTGCCGGTTGGTTCGTGCACGATCGCCCAGGCGAACGGGCGATCGGCCCGCATGATGATTGGTGAGCCGGTCCGACCCGAGGTGCCCACCGCGATTCCGGTGACGGCTGCGGCCTCGGTTCCCCGCTCGTCGACGGTGACGTTGGCTCGGTGGATCGCGTCGCTGACGTGTAACCCGGCCGCGATACCGGTGAGATCGGCGCGGCCGCCGAAGACATCCGCCATGCCGAGCTTGGTGAGGGCAGCCACGAGCGGAAGATCTGTGCCGGTGTTCCACCGCGGCAGACTCAAGTCGACCCATGAGCTCGGATCGCGTGGAAGTGGCGCCGTGGCTGCGCCCAGCGCCGGGGCGAGATCGGCCACGGTGGTGGCCTGTGTGGTGGGCAGGACGATGCGCATCGAAAGTTCGTCCCCGACGTAGGGCAGGCTCACCCGCTGCCATCCGTCGCCCGCGAAGTAGGGGACGGCTTCGAGCTGCTGGCGCATCACGTGTGCGGTGACCCGGCGGCCGGGCGGCGTGGTGAACGGGCCGTCCACGGTCATCGCTTCGTCGAACTGGTTGAGCCAGGTCGCCTTGAGATACACGGCGTTCGCGAGCACCAGCACGGTAGAAGAGTCGAGGCTGTCGAAGAGCTTGGTGATCCGGTCACGCGTTTGCCGGGCGACCCAGGCGTTGATCGTCGCTGCCGCTCCGGCGCTGTCGGCGAAGGAGACCGCAGTCGGCCCCGCGCCGTACTGGGCGGCTAGCAGCTCCAGAAACCCGTGATTGACGTGTGGAGCGAAGGACTCGTCGAGGAACAGCCCGTTGGCGATGGCGACGATCGGGTCGGGCGCCGCCCTTCCCGACGGCGTCGGTGCCGGAGCGGTGCCGACCGGAGTCGTGGTGAGCAGACGGGCCGTCAGCGCGTTCAGCGCCGCGTGCGGGGATCCGAGCGCTGAGGAGCCACCGGCGAATCCGAAGACGGCGTCGACCTCCCGCGCACTTGATCCACGACATCCCGCGCGCAACATCCCGAACGCGACGTCGATCGACAAGGGCGAGACCGTCCAGTTGCCGGCGATCGTCGCGGTGGCGCGATGCAACTGGGCGCTGAACGCGCGCATGCCCGCCACGACCTCGGCCAGATTCGCTACCGCCGAGACGGCCACCTGCTGCCGCACGGGATCGACGGTGAGCGGACGCAGTGCGGTTCCGGGTAGGGGTACCGCCCGCGAGGGTGCGGAACTGCAGCCGGCGAGCGCCGAGAGGGCCGAGAGCGCCAGCAAACCCATTCCGCCTTGCAGCACGGCACGACGGGGGACTGCGGAGTCCATCAGGTCACCCACGAAAACCTAGACGGGCTGGGACGCTCGATGCGTTCCGGCTCGCGACCGCGCCGGTGCTCCATCCGAGCGTGCGGTCGGCGCAGGAGGCGGGACCACGCGGGCTCACGCTGTTTGACAGGCCAGCATCGATCATCGATGATTCATCGATCACTCCACGTCACCCGAGGCGGGCAGCCGATGAGGCGATTGCTAGGCGCGGCGGCAGTACTCGTCCTGGGACTCACCACGCTGGTGGCGTGCGCATCCTCGGGCGCCTCCAAGAACGTGACCGGCAAGACGCTGACGGTGGTCAACTTCAATCCGTTCACCGGCCCGGACGCCAACTTCGGGCCGGAGATGGTCGCCGGCTGCGAGCCCGCCGTCCGTGACATCAACGCGGCGGGTGGCGTGCTGGGAAACAAGCTGCGTTGCCAATCCGTCGACACCAGAGGCGACCCGGCTGACGCGGTCACCGGGGCGACGCGGATGCTCGCAACCACGTCGAACATCTTCGGTGTCCTCGGCCCGAGCGCGGACGAGGCGAACGCCACCGCGCCGCTGATCGACCAGTCGAAGGTGCCGATGTTCGCCGACACCGGGCAGGCGTCGTTCGACAAGACAACCCTCAAGTACTTCTGGCGACTGACCCCGGCCGACGACGTCAAGGGATACGCGATGGCGGTGTACGCCGCCAAACGCGGATATCTGCGCGGCGCGGCAATCTTCGGCAACGATGTCAGCTCGCAGTCGAACCTGCCTTCGCTGAAGGCCGGTTACCAGCAGCTCGGCGGCACCATGGTGGTCACCGAACAGCTCGCACTGAACCAGACGTCCTACCGCACAGAGGTGCAGCGCGTCGTCGCCGCGCACCCACAGGTCATCTTCACCGAGGCATCGCCGCAGGCAGACGCCACGTTCCTGTCCGAGCTTCAGCAGCTCACCGGGAATCTGATCCCGATCATCGGAACCGAGGCCACCCTGCAGCCGCAGTGGTTCACGTCGGTGTCGGGCGCCGTCGGAAAGCAGAACCTCACCAAGGTGTATCTCGGCGAGCAGCCCTACGCGCCGCCGTCCGGCCAGTCCTGGACTGCGTTCAACACGGCGCTGCTTGCTTCCGGCTCCGCGGTCCCCAAGCCCTCGCAATGGAGCACGGACCCGTACACGATGACGTACTACGACGCGGTCAACATCATGGCCCTCGCAGCGGTGTCGTCGAACAGCACCGATCCCGCCACGTTCAACACGGCCGTACCTGACGTGACGAGGGCCAGACCGGGCGCGAAGATCGTTCACTCCTACGCCGAAGGCCTCGCCGCGCTCAAGGGCGGCCAGAAGATCTCCTATCTCGGCGCGGGTGGCGTCGTCGCGTTCGACCAGTGGCACAACTCGACGGGTGGCTTCGAGATCGCCGCCTACAACCCGGACGGATCGCTGAAGTTGATCGGCTCGGTCACAGCCGATCAGATCGCGCCACTGTTGGGAAAGTAAGTGCTCGCGGTCTCGGCAATCGGCTTCGGCATAGTCACGGCGTCGATCCTGGCGCTGGCGGCGGTCGGCTTCACCGTTCAGTTCAGCGTGACCAACGTCTTCAACCTCGCCTATGGCGACGTGATGACCGGGGCCGCATTCGTCGCCTACGTCGGCGAACGCCTCGGTGTCGGCTCCTGGTGGGGGCTCCTGTTCGGCGCCATCTTCGGCGCAGTTGCGTCGTTCCTGCTCAATCGGGTGCTGTACACCCCGTTCATCCGCCGCGGCTCGAAGCTCTTCGTGATGATCATCGTCACGACGGCGGTCAGCCTGATCCTGCAGAACGGAATGCAGGCCATCTGGGGCTCCGGGTTCTTCAGCCTGAAGATCCTGGCCGGGCGGAC
>JAODNL010000212.1 GCA_025465405.1 Pseudonocardiales bacterium
TGGTCACCTGGGCCGTCTACGTGCGTGGCGCCGAGCGACGTGCCGACCAGATCTGAACGGCAACCGAAATCAACTGACATGGGTAATCATGACGAGCTACGGCTGCCAACGTCACCTAGACGCCGGAACAGATTGCGATCTAGTAGCGCCAGGCCTCGCCGGCGTTGCCGGCACGCTCAGGTTCGTAGGCGAGCCGGTAACCGCGTTTGACGACGGTCTGCACGATGCGCGGATCACCGAGGGCACCGCGCAACCGGCCGATGGCGACTTCGACGGCGTGTTCGTCGCAGCCGTCGCCAGGCATCAACGCGAGCAGGGCGGCGCGGGTAACGACCTGCCCGGGCGCGCGTGTCAGCTCGCGGAGCAGAGCCATGCCGGCGCCCCCGAGAGGACGTAGCTCGTCATCCACCACTACGGCGGTTCCCCTGATATCCAGTACGTGGCCGGCGACGGGAAGCGGTCGGCCGCGACGCAGCGGGACCTGTTCGACTATCTCCCGGACGAGAGCACCCAGCCGGCCACGGTCGGGTTGGATCACTGGGACGTCCGCCCGCAGCAGTGGCCCGGCCGTCACCGGACCCACGCACGCCGCCACGACCGGCCCGCGTAGTGCGTCGCGCACCGCGTCGAGGCAGCCCTGCTTGTCTGCCGCGTCGAGGAAACTGACCGCCGCAGGCGCGCTCGTGAACGCGACGGCGTCGACTGCCGAAGCGGCAACCAACTCGATCAGGCGCTCCAGGGGAGCCGCGTCGGCGGGCAGCACCCAGCGGTAGACCGGGACTTCGATCACCTCGGCGCCGGCGAGTCGAAGCGTCTGAACGACGTCGGGCAACGGCTCGCCGTGCAGCTGGACGGCAATGCGCCGCCCGCCGAGATCACCCGCTGCGATCAGGTGATCGAGGACCTCGCTGGACGACTCGGACTCGGGCGACCAGTCCTCGCGCAGACCGGATGCCCGGATCGCGCCCCGCGCCTTCGGCCCCCGCGCCAGGATGCTCGCTCTACCGAGCGCCTCGGTCAACGAGTCGGCGATTCCCCAAGTGTCGGCCGCTTCCATCCAGCCACGAAAGCCAATCCCGGTCGTCGCGATCACGATGTCGAGCGGCCCGGCCAGACAGCGCTCGGTCGCGTGCCGCAATTCCGTGTCATCGGTCAGCGGCACGATCCTGATGGCCGGTGCCTGCACGACTTTCGCGCCGCGCCGCTCGAGCGAGACCGCGAACTCCTCGCGGCGCCGGGCAGCGGTGATCCCGATCGTGTAACCGGCGAGCGGCTCGATGGTGTTCAACGCAACGCCAACTCGACCACGCCGTCGCGAGCCCGGATCGGGTAGACCGGCACACGGACCGACTCGTCATCCAGGCAGACGCCCGTTGCCAGGTCGAAGACCTGCTTGTGCAGCGGGGATGCCACCGTCGCAGCGTCCCCACGGCTGCCGACGATACCTCGCGAGATCACAAAGGCCCCGGTGAACGGATCCTGGTTGCCGACCGCGTGCAGTTCATCGTTGAAAGTGCGAAAAACTGCCATCTGGACACCGTCCACGAGAGCGGCCACCCCGCGTTCGGGCTGCAGATCGTCGAGGCGGCATACAGGAGTCCATTCAACGCCGACGGCGCTCATCGCACGACCTCGAGCGTCGGCGGGGACACCAGTACGGGGCTCGGCTGGCCACGCTCGCTCCGGAACGAGATGCTCGGGTCTGGGGTGTCCGGTGCATTGACGAACGATACGAACCGGCTCAGCCGCTCGGGATCTGCGAGTACTTCCGCCCACTCGTCGCGGTAAACCTCGGTGTGGTGGTTCATCGCGGCGTCGAGATCAGCCGCGATGCCGAGGCTGTCGTCCACGATGACCGCGCGCAGGTAAGCCAGTCCGTCACGATCTCGATCCGAGAGTGACTCCACCCAGCTCGCCGTCCGTTGCAGCCGGTCTGCGGTGCGTACGTAGAACATGATGAAGCGGTCGATGGTGCGGATGAGGGTCACCGTGTCGACGTCGGTGAGCAGCAGATCGGCATGACGGGGACGGAAACCCCCGTTGCCCCCGACGTACAGGTTCCATCCGTTCTCGGTAGCGATCACGCCGATGTCCTTGCTCTGTGCCTCGGCGCACTCCCGGGCACATCCCGATACGCCCGCCTTGATCTTGTGCGGCGAGCGGATTCCCCGGTAACGGAGTTCGAGTTCGATCGCGAGCGACACCGAGTCCTGCACGCCGTAACGGCACCAGGTCGAGCCGACGCAGGACTTCACCGTTCGCAACGCTTTGCCGTACGCGTGCCCGGACTCGAAACCGGCCTCGACGAGCCGGCGCCAAATGGCCGGCAGCTGCTCGACCCGAGCACCCAACAGGTCGATGCGCTGACCTCCGGTGATCTTGGTGTAGAGGCCGAAGTCCCGCGCAACCTCGCCCAGGATGATCAGCTTCTCCGGCGTCACCTCGCCGGCAGCGATCCGTGGGACGACCGAGTAGGTGCCGTTCTTCTGGATGTTGGCCAGGAAATGATCGTTGGTGTCCTGCAGGGTTGCCTGCTCCCCGTCGAGGATGTGGCCGTGTTCGAGGCTGGCCAATATCGAGGCGCACACAGGCTTGCAGGTGTCGCAGCCGCGCCCGCGGCCGTGCATCTGGATCAGCTGCGTGAATGTGGCGATGCCGCTCGATCGGACGACGTCGAACAGCTGCGCACGGGTCTGGTCGAAGTGTTCGCACAGCGCGTTGCTCACCGCGACGCCGCTGTCGGCGAGCAATGTCTTGAGCAAGGGGACGCATGATCCACAACCAGTGCCGGCCTTCGTGCAGGACTTGATCGCGGCGACATCCGTAAGCCCGTTGCGGGTGATCGCCGTGCAGATCGCCTCTTTCGTCACCGCGTGACAGGAGCAGACCTGCGCGTCGCCAGGCAACGCGCCGACACCGATACCACCCCCGCCCGACGGAGCGATCATCGACACCGGGTCGGCAGGCAGCGGCCGTCCGACCAGGGGGCGCAGCGACAAGTACTTCGACGCGTCGCCGACGAGAACCCCTCCGAGCAACGTTGTCGCGTCGTCAGAGAGCACGAGCTTGGCATAGCTGTGATCGACGGGGTTGTTGAGCGTCACTTCCAGCGCGCCCGGGGTCATGGCCAGCGCGTCGCCGAAACTGGCCACATCGACACCGAGCAACTTCAGCTTGGTCGACGTGTCCGCGCTGATGAAGCTCGACTCGCCGCCGGTCAGCCGATCAGCAAGCACCTCGGCCATCGTGTAGCCGGGCGCGACCAGGCCGTAGACCCGGCCGCCGATGCACGCGCACTCTCCGATCGCCCAGATTGCCTGATCAGACGTTCGGCAGGCATCGTCGACGACGATGCCGCCGCGCGCGCCGATGTCGAGCCCGGCATCGCGCGCGAGCTGGTCGCGTGGCCTGACCCCCGCGGAGAAGACGACGACGTCCAGATCGAGCTCGGTGCCGTCGGCCAGGGTCGCCAGCATCCGTCCACGGTCACGCTCGATGGCTTTCACCGAGGTCCCGACGTGGACGGTTACGTCCAACTTTTCGATCAGCTCGCGTAACAGCGCCCCGCCACCATCGTCGACCTGCAATGGCATCAGCCGCGGTGCAAGCTCGACGACGTGCGGCGACATCCCCAGCAATCGCAGCGCACGCGCCGCCTCCAGTCCGAGCAGGCCACCGCCGACAACCATCCCGGCGCGCCGGCCGCGCGTGCTCGCTACCGCGTCCTCCGCCGCGGCGCGGATGGCGTCCAGGTCGTCGAGGGTGCGGTAGACGAAACAGCCGGGTAGTTCGGATCCGGGAACCGGCGGAACGAACGGGTACGAGCCGGTTGCCAAGACCAGCGCGTCGAAGCCGATGACGCGTCCGCGGCTGGTCGTGACTGTGCGGCCGCTGCGATCGATCGAGTCAACGCTCTCGTCCAGATGAAGCGCGTAGTGCTCGGCGTCGTAACAGCCGTCGGCGACGACGTCGAGTTCCTCGACCGGCGTCCCGTCGAAGTAGGACGACAGCGCGACCCGGTCGTACGCGCGCCGCGACTCCTCGGACAGCACGGTGATCGCCCAGTAGTGCTCGTCGTCGCGCTCGCGCATGGCCTCGACGAATCGCTGACCGACCATGCCGTTGCCGACAACCACGAGATGCCGTTTCACAAGCCCACTCCGACCGGTTGTCCCACCTCTGGATCGGCGACCTCATCCGGGTCAACGATCGGATCCGGGTCGGCCGCGGCGAGCCAGTCGAGGATTCCCTCGACCGCGTCACGGCATGTGCCACACCCTGTTGTCGCATGTGTGCGGGACGCGATCTCGGTGACGGCCCGTGCGCCATCAGCCCACGCGTCGCAGATGTCACCCTTCGTGACGCCGTTGCACTGGCAGACGGTCGTGCGCGCAGGCAACGTGGTGGGCGAGCCTGCCGGCATCGCCGTCGATCCGCGCGGCCCGACGAGCAGCGACACGCGGTCGGCGGGCAGTCGGACGCCGCGGTCGAAGAGCTGGGTGAGCGTACCGGCCGTGCGGGTGTCACCGAGGAGGATCGCCCCGCTGAGCCGGTCGTCGCGAACGACCAGCTTCTGGTAGACCCCGCGGCGGCTGTCCGTGAAGTGGATCAACTCCACGTTGTTGTCGTCCTGGTGCGATTCGACGAAGCCGTCGCCGAGGCTGATCAACTCGATGCCGTCGGCCTTGAGTCGGGTGACGACGGGCGAGCCATGGTAAGCACTGCCCCCGTCGGGGCGCGCGACGACGTCGGCAGCCACCCTTGCCTGCTCCCACACCGGGGCCACCAGCCCGGACAGGCGCCCGCGATGCTCGGCGCATTCACCGATCGCGAAAATATCCGGGTCGCTCGTCCGCAACTGGTCGTCCACGACGACGCCGGACGCGACGGCGAGCCGAGCCGCCCGTGCGAGTCCGACCCGCGGGCGGACCCCGCAGCAAAGCACCATCAGATCAGCGCGCAGATGCGAGCCGTCGTCCAACTCGAGCCGGCCGTCGTCGAGCACGCGTCGTGGTGTGGCCGATCGGATCTCGACGCCCAGGCAGCGGGCAGCGCGGGTGAGGGCCCGGGAGGCACCGGCGTCCAGTTGCCGTTCCATCAGCCGGGCACCGCGCTGCAGGAGCGTCACCGGAAGGCCGCGGCCGGCGAGAGCGCGCGCCGCCTCGAGGCCGAGTACCCCGGCTCCCAGCACCAGCGCAGTCCGGGCCTCGGCCGCCAGCCGGTCGATCTCGCGGCAGTCCGCCAGCGTTCGGAACGCGACGGAGCCCGGACGCAGTCGATTCTCCGTATCCAGAAGTCCCGGGATGGAGGGGATCACCGCGCGGCTGCCGGTGGCGAGCACGAGCACGTCGAAGGGCACCGCCGAGTCTTCGTCGAGCTGCACCTGCTTGGTTACCCGGTCGATGCGCAGAACTGTGCTGCCGCTGCGCAGCGTGACGCCCTGGCGCTCGTACCACTGCTCGCTGGCCAGCGTGAGATTGTCGATGCTGGCGACGCCGGCCAGGACGTTGGACAGCTGCATCCTGTTGTACGCGCCGCCAGGTTCGTCGCCGACGACGGTGATGGACAAACGGCGATCGGCGTCGCGTTCGAGCGTCTCCTGGACGAAACGGCACCCGGCCATTCCGTTGCCCACGACGACGACCCTGCGCGGCGGCCTCACGCGACCGCCTCGAGCCGGACGGCGCACACCTTGAACTCAGGCATCTTCGAGATCGGATCGAGCGCTGGATTCGTCACCCGGTTCGCCGACGACGCGCCGCCCCAGTGAAACGGCATGAAGACGGTGTCGGCGCGGATCGTGTCGGTGATGCGCACCAGCCCTTCGGCCGTTCCGCGTCGGCTGACGACCCGGACTCGATCGCCCTCCTCGAGCTGATGTGACTCGGCGAGGTCTGGGTGAAGCTCGATCATCGGCTCGGGCTGCGCCTCGCGCAGAGCCGGGACGCGTCTCGTCTGCGCGCCCGATTGGTAGTGCTGCAGCAGCCGGCCGGTGGTCAGATAGACCGGGTAGTCGGCGTCGAGGTCTTCGGCTGGCTGACGGTGTTCGACGCCGAAGAAATGGGCGCGTCCGTCGGCCGTAGCGAAGCGGTCCAGGAACATCCGCGGCGTGCCGGGATGATCCTCGGAGGGGCACGGCCAGAACACCCCATCCTCGTCGAGGATGCGCTGATAGCTGATGCCGGAGTAGTCCGCCAGGCCGCCGGCGCTGGCCCGGCGAAGCTCGTCGAACACCTCATCCGGTTCGCTCGGCCAGCGACCTGGCGCATCAAGCCGTTCCGCCAGCTCGGCCAGCACCTCGAGATCGGTCCGGACTCCTGCAGGCGCCGCGGCGGCGCGTTGCCTCAGCAACACCCGGCCCTCCAGATTCGTCATCGTCCCGGCCTCCTCGGCCCACTGCGCGATAGGCAGGACGACGTCTGCGCGAGCGGCCGTCTCGGACAGCACCAGGTCACAGACGGCGAGGAAGTCCAGAGCTGCCAGCCGTTTCTGCACGCGGCCGGCGGACGGGGCCGACACCACGACGTTGCTGCCCAGCACCAACAGGACTCGCGGGCCGCCCTCGGCGCCCAGCGAGTCGAGCAGCTCGAACGCCGAGCGACCGGCCCCCGGAATCCGCGCCGGATCGATCCCCCACACCGAAGCAACATGGGCCCGCGCGACCGGGTCGTCGATGCGCCGATAGCCGGGCAGCTGGTCGGCCTTCTGCCCGTGCTCCCGTCCGCCCTGCCCGTTTCCCTGACCGGTCAGACAGCCATACCCGCCGCCCTCCGTCCCCGGCAGCCCCAGTGCGAGCGCCAGGTTGATGAACGCACTGACGGTGTCGACGCCATTGCTGTGTTGCTCGGCGCCACGAGCGCTCAGCACCATTACCCGCTTGCCACGGGTCAGGAGGCGTATCGCGGTCCGTTGCTCGGCAACGGTCACGCCCGTGATCCGCTCAACTCGCTCCGGCCAGTAGGACGCGACGACGCGACGGACCTCGTCGAAGCCCGCCGTCCGCGACTGCACGTACTGCTCGTCGACCAGCCCGTCGGCGAGGGCGATGTGTAACAAACCGTTGGCCAGCGCCAGGTCGGTACCGGGCGTGATCTGCAGGTGCAACGTCGCGCGACGCGCAGTGGGGGTCCGTCGCGGGTCAACGACGACCAGGACGCCACCGTTGTCCTGCGCCTCCGACAGCCAGCGAGTGAACGGCGGCATAGTCTCGGCGGCGTTGCTTCCAACCAGCATGATCGCGTCGGCGCTCGCGAGGTCGGACAGCGGAAACGGCAGACCCCGGTCGACCCCGAAGGCCCGGCCCCCCGCCGCGGCTGCCGAGGACATGCAGAACCGGCCGTTGTAGTCGATGTTGGACGTGCGCAACGCAACGCGAGCGAACTTCCCGAGCAGATACGCCTTCTCGTTGGTCAGGCCGCCTCCGCCGAACAAGCCGATGCTGTCGAGGCCGTGCGCGCGCTGACTGTCTTCGATCTCCGCGACGATGCGACCGAGGGCGTCGTCCCAACTGACCGGCCGCAGCGGTTCCGCGCGGCTGCTCCTCATCAGCGGCGTGGTCAGCCGCTCCGGGGAGTCGAGCAGATCGGTAGAGGTCCAACCCTTCTGACACAACCCACCGCGGTTTGTCGGGAAGTCCCTTGCCCCGACAATCAGGCCGTCGCCTGCACTGTGCAAGGTCATGCCGCACTGCAGCGCGCAATACGGACAATGAGTCAAGACGGACGCGGACACCCCTGCACCATGCGCGAGCCGCGTTATGCGTCAGGATCGTCTGCGTTACATCCGCGAAACGGACGCCTCTCACGAGTCCGGAGCGCCGGGTGAGGTAATTGATGCCTCGACGCGACCTTCGCGGGCATACGACCGCTTGGGTGACGTGCTTGGAGGCTCCGCATTTGCTGGACTGTTTGCGGACCGATAGAGATCAATTTCGAGGAAAACGAACGACGCGGCGCTCGGTGATCAGCTCCAGCGAGGTCACGTACCGGCCGTCGAGGTTGTGCAGATCGCGCCGCAGCCACCGGTTGAGCTCGTCGATGTCGCAGGCGGCGAGGCTGCCCGACTCGACGATCGCATAGTCCGCCTGCATCGACATCTCGTTCATAAAGACGTGCGCAGAGCGCATTCTGTTCGCGCCGCTTTCACGGTGCGTCCGGCCCGGCAGCACTGTCCAATACCTCTTCGATGGGCTGCCATACCCCTTCGGTATGCGGATTCGCGCACGCTCACTGTTCTCGGCCGAAAGCATCGACCTCATCGGGCGTCAGGTCATCTGACGCGGGCACGCAAGCGCGATGGCGACGAACTCCGGGATCAGCGGGCTTCGCCGTCGGCTGTACCAGGCCAGACAGACCTGCGAGGGACCGATGTCGTCCACCGGGATGTGGGTGACGTCGGGCCTGGTATAGAACGCCGCCGTGGACGCGGGCAACACCACCACACCGTTCCCGCGGGCGACGTGCTCGAGTTTCTCCTCCACCGTGCGCAGCCGCGGCCTAGCCGCGCGCGGCCCGGGCGCACGCAGTTCGGTGGCGATGTCGCGCCACTCCGGCACAATCTCGGGATCCTGTAGCAGGTGCTCGTCGGCCAGATCAGTCACCGACACGGTCGCCTTTCCAGCCAGGCGATGGTCGACCGGTAGCGAGACCACGCGCGGCTCCTCCAGGAGTGGCTCGATGCCCAGGCCCCTGGGGTCGAATGGCCGCCGCAGGTAGCCCACGTCGATCCGACCGTCGAGAATCACCTCGGTCTGGTCGTACCAGTCGGTCCGGAACACCTCGATCGAGAGCTCCGGCCGGCGCTCCGCGAGCTGTCGCACCGCATCTGTGACGATCAGGCCGGGGGCAAAGCCCACGGTGAAGGTCCGATGCCCGCTGTTCGCGTCGAGCACCCGGCGGCGCGCGCCGTCAGCCGCCGGCAGCAGATGACGGGCGTCCTCCATCAGTGCCTGACCGGCCGCGGTCAACTCGGTGCCGCGATTGCCGCGATTGAACAGCTTTACGTTGAGTTCCTGTTCCAGCACCTGAATCTGGCGGGAGAGCACCGGCTGGGCGATGTGTAGCTGCTCCGCAGCCCGGCCGAAGTTGAGGTGCTCCGCGACCGCGACGAAGTAACGCAGCTTGCGCAGGTCCAGGTCCATACGGATCCCTCGACGACGCCCCAGGGGTTGCCCTGAGGGTATCGCAGGCGAGGTAAAAGGTATTGGACGGCGAAGCGGCTGCGGCCGCACCGTGAAACGACACGAACAAGCGAGCAGAAGCGAGAGTCGACATGGCGATGACTACCAAGACCCGGGTCGTCGTCCTCAGGGGGACCAGTGGCATCGGACTGGCCACCGCCAAGGCAGCCGCAGGCCCGGAGCAGGGCCGCGCGTTCCTGGTGCGGGTGGTCCGTGCTCCCGAAGCGGTCCGGCTCGCGGTGCCGCATCTGCGGGTCGTCGGGTCGGCGACTCTGACCAGCGGAACCGCCGCGTACCGCGGCGGCGCCGGCTGGTTCCTCGGCTCGGCGGGCGCAGCGGAGCAGACGACGTGAGCCCGGCCCCGATCCGCCGGCGTGAGGTCAACCTGCTGCGCGCGTTCCACGACGAGGTGGTGACTGACCAGGTTCCCGATCAGCGGGTGGAGGATTCGGCACAGCAGACCGTGGATCGGGAGCTGGTGCTGACCGCGCTGCGGAGGCTGTCGATCGAACATCGGCAGACCCTGTTCGAGTGCTACTTCCCGGGCGCTCCTGTCGCCGAGGCCGTGGATGCCCTTGGTGTGCCAGAGGGCGCCGTCAAGTCCCGCACCCATTACGCGTTGCACGCGCTACGCCAGGCGATCGAGGACTTGGGAGGCGTCCCGTAGCGACGCGTGGCGCTGGCCGGACTGGTCGCCGGCGTCGCCACCCCTTCCGAGGTGGCCGACTACATCCATGTGTGCGCAACAGAGCGACGGCCGCTTTCCCGTGAAGCCTGCAAACGCGAAAGTCCAAAGCTAAGGAGTCACCGAAGGATGAGTATCGACAATGCATCGAACTACGACACCGAACGTCAGCACTACGACACCATCATTGTTGGTGGAGGGGCCTCCGGATGTGTGTTGGCTGCGCGTCTCAGTGAGGACCCGACGCGCAGGGTCCTGCTCCTCGAATCGGGCGGTGCGGACACCGACCCTGCCATCCTTGCACCGCACGGCTTGTTCGCGTTGCAGTCCGAGGCGTTCAACTGGTCCGACCTGACAGTTCCGCAGGAGAAAGTGGGCGGACGCCGGGTCCTGGTGTCGAGCGGACATGTTCTCGGTGGCGGTGGCACCATCAACTACCTCGCCTGGTTCCGGGGAGTCCCACTCGACTACGACGGCTGGGTCAAGCGGGGTATGACCGGATGGGGCTGGGACGACGTGCTCTCCCTCTTCCGCCGCGCTGAGGACAACGAACTAGGTGCGTCCACGCTGCACGGTACGGGGGGCCCCATGCCCATCACCACACCGCCCGACACCAACCCTCTCTCACTTGCCTTCATCACGGCAGGAGTGGAGGAAGGGCTCGAACTCAACCGTGACTTCAACGGGGCCCGCCGCGACGGCGTCGGTCTCCTGTACAGCAACGTTCGCAACGGAGAGCGGGTCAGCGCGGCGCGCGGCTATCTCCACCCCGTGCTGCACCGGACGGGGCTCACCGTCCTCACCGGTGCCACTGTCCGACGCGTGGTAATCCACAGTCACGCCGTGACCGGCGTGGAATACACCGATGCCGACGGCCGACGGAAGATCGCGCAGTCACCCACGGTTGTCGTGTGCGCCGGAGGGCTGCGCACTCCGCACTTACTGATGCTGTCTGGGATTGGCCCTGCCGACGAACTCGCCGCCCAGGGCATCGACGTTGTTACCGATCTGCCCGGGGTGGGACAGAACCTTCATGACCACCCCATCGTCTCAGTCGGCTGGCCGGTCACCCGGGGTGAGACGTGGGCCGACGCAACGAGTCCTGAGAACAGCGAGCGGTACGCCACATCCCGGCGCGGCCCCCTGGCCTCGATCGGCCAGGCCGCCGCGTTCCTGCGCTGCGGCCCCGACGCTCCGGCCCCGGACGTCCAGCTCACTCCGATGTTGATGGACTTCACCACCATGTCGCTCTCCGGGTTCTCCTGCATCGTCACGCTGCTGATGTCAGGGAGCAGAGGCAGCGTGCGCCTGCGCCCGAACGACCCACACGCGGCGCCGCTGGTGGACCCCGCCTACCTCACCGGCGAGGCGGACGCGCCGCGCCTGATTGCGGGGATACGGCGGGCGCTGGATATCGGCTCGACGCCGTCGATGAGAGCCTTCCTCGGGCCAGAGAACCTGCCGAAGGCGGAGTGGGACGACGACCGGATGCTGAGCTACGTCCAGGAAAACCTCGGTTCCATGAACCACCCTGTCGGTACCTGCCGCTCGGGAATCGACGACGCGTCAGTCGTGGATCCTGAACTGCGGGTCCACGGGATACAGGGCCTCCACATCGCAGATACGTCGATCATGCCGGATATCGTGCGCGGCAACACGCACGCCACGGCGGTCATGATCGGTGAACGGGCCGCCGACCTGATCGGATGACGGACCTCCGACAGATAGCTGGCGTTGAGAGACTCGATCGCATTGCACCGAGTATCTCGAGCGCGCTGCCGAGGGACTCGCGACGCTGACGGATCGGGCTAGACCGTTGACGGCTGCCAGGGATCTTGGTCATCGGCGAGGTAGGCCAATCGAGGTGCCCCCGGCAGGATTCGAACCTGCGACGCCCGGCTTAGGAGTCCGAATCCTGGGTTGTTGATCAACGCTGGCTATCGCCGAAATCCCCGAATTTGCTGGGCTTCATCGGGGTGTCGTGGTTGGCCATGGTCGACGGTTTTTGACTCTGGTGTGTACTCGTCGTGTACTCGCGAAGATCAACTTCTCGGTTCGACTATTCGTCTAGGCCAATCCCACGATCGGCGTTCGAATATGGCCGTCCGGCTCACGTTCTGGCTAGATGTCCGTAGCGCTGTCTTGCCGCCTCGCCAGAAGTTCCGAGCATGGCGCCGATCGCCGCCCATGAGTGCCCTTCCGCGCGAGCGACTGCAACCGCGTCGCTGATCTCGCGCTCGGCCTCGGCGCGGCGCAGGAAGGCGTGCCGGATGTCGCGGAGGG
>JAODNL010000218.1 GCA_025465405.1 Pseudonocardiales bacterium
TGGGACCGGTGACCAGCACGAGACCGCGCGGAAGGTGCGCGAACCGTTCGACCTCCTGCGGTAGGCCCAGTTCGGAGAGGCCGCGGATGTGGTGCGGGATGGAGCGGAACGCCACGCCGATCGAGCCACGCTGCTGGTAGACGTTCACCCGGAATCGGCTCACGTCCGGCACGGCATAGGCCGTGTCCAGCTCGTGCGTGTCTTCGAACTTCTGCCATTGCTCGGCGCTGAGCACCGAACGCACCATCGCCTCGGTGTCACTCCGGCGCAGCGCCACGCGGCCCTCCACAGGTGTCAGCGATCCGTGCACCCGAATGCAGGGAGCGATACCCACGGTCAAATGGAGATCCGACCCGCCGCGTTTGACGGTCAGGGCGAGCAACTCGTCGAGATCGGTTTTCGGATCTGTCGCTACCGATGGGAAATCGATCGACGCCAGTTGAGTCATGTCGGCCTCCCGGCTAGGCAGGTGTCAGACGGTGACACGGAAGACCTCCTCGATCGTGGTCAGACCGTTGGCGGCCTTGCGCAGGCCGTCGTCGCGCAGCGTGACCATGCCTTCAGTTACCGCGAGCTTGCGGATCTCAGTCGCCGGAGCGTGTCCCACGGCGAGCCGTTCGACGTCCTCCGAGACGGGCATGACCTCGTTGACGGCCAGCCGGCCGTGGTATCCGGTCTGCCCGCAGGACCGGCAACCGCCCGGGCGCCACAGGGTTTCAGGCATCTTCAGTTCGTCTTCTGGCCACCGGGCAGCGGCAAGTTCGGCGTCGGTGGGCGAGTACGGCTGCTTGCACCACTCGCACAATCTGCGTGCGAGTCGTTGCGCCAGCACGCAGTCGAGCGACGATCCGACCAGGAACGGTTCGATGCCCATCTCGATGAGACGGGTGATCGCGCTCGGGGCATCGTTCGTGTGCAGCGTCGACAGCACCAAGTGGCCGGTCAAGGCGGCCTCGACGGCAAGCTGCGCGGTGGCCCGATCACGGATCTCACCGATGAGCACGACGTCCGGGTCGGACCGGAGGATCGCGGGGAGCACGGCCGCGAACGTGAGGCCGGCCTTGTGGTTCACCTGCACCTGGTTGACGCCGGCAAGGCGGTACTCGACCGGGTCCTCCACTGTGATGATGTTGACCTCGGGCTTGCTGATCTCGGCGAGCGTGGCGTAGAGCGTGGTGGACTTGCCGGACCCGGTCGGGCCGGTGACCAGCACCATGCCGTGGGGCTTGTGGAACGACGTCGAGAAGCGGTCGTAGTTTCCCTCTGTGAAGCCGAGCTTGGTCAGCTCCAGATCGATGCCGCCGGTGTCCAGTACGCGGAGCACCACCTTCTCGCCCCATACGGTCGGCAGGGTGGCGGTGCGCAGATCGACTGTGTGGTTGTCCAGCCGCACAGTGATGCGGCCGTTCTGCGGCACCCGCCGTTCCGTGATATCGACATTTGACATGATCTTGAGGCGGGAAATCAACGCCGATTGCACGCCCTGCGGGACGCGGTCGACCTCGTGCAGCACGCCGTCGATGCGATAACGCACCCTCATGTCGAACTCGGTCGGCTCCAGGTGCAGATCGGATGCCCGGTTCTGGATCGCCTGCTCGATCAGCGAGTTCACGTAGCGAACGATCGGAGCGTCGTCACCGACTGCGGCCAGGTTCGAGACGTCCGACTTATCCTCGGTGCGCAGCGTGGCGGCGACGTCAGAGAGGTCGCTCTCCTCGCGCTTGAGCCGGTCGATCAGCTTGCGAAGCTCGCTACGAGCAGCGACGACCGGTCGGATCGTCATCCCGGTGGCTGCCCGGATGTCGTCCATCGCGACGACATCGTCCGGGTCGGAGACGGCGACGATCAGCTCGTCGCCGGTCATGCCAATGCCCAGGACACGATGCCGCAGGACGACCGTCAGCGGAATCTTCGCGATCGCGGCGGCATCGACCGGGTAGCCGACCAGATCCACGCTGTTGATCCCGTGTGCCTCGGCCGACGCCTCCGTCAGCTCCATCTCCGTGACAACGAGGTCGTTGATGAGGACATCGCGGATTGACCGACCGGTGCGGTCGGCTTCCTCGGCGGCGTCTGCGATCGCGCGTGCGTCGGCGCCACGCTTCATCAGGGCATCGAGAAGCGGGCGGTAGGTCTGGTACATGTGGCCCCTTTCCGACGCCGTGACTCGGACATCGAGCAGCCGGTCGACACAAGGGTGGTCGCAAAGGCCTGCTCACTCTGCTTATCGGTCGCGACGCGCCAGACATGAGCGCATCGCCGGGCAGCGGTCGCCCGAGCGGGCTCTGGTGGCTTCAGCCGGTGATGTAGTGCTCGAGCTGCCCGCGATCCTGTTCCAGCTGGCGCATCCGGCTCGACACGACGTCGCCGATCGACACGATGCCGATCAGGCGATCGTCGTCGATGACGGGCATGTGCCGAACTCGGTTCTCGGTCATCGTCGTCGCCACGCTGTCCACCGAGTCATCCGGCCGGCACGCGAGCACGGTCGAGGTCATGATGTCGTCGACCGAGGAATCCAGAATGGCGGCTCCACGCTCGTTGAGCGCTCGGACGATGTCCCGCTCGGACACGATTCCGACGACTGTCCCGCCGTCCGCGACAATGAGTGCCCCGATCCCGTGTGCGGCGAGTTCAGCGAGAAGGCCGCGCATCCCGCTGCCGGGCGGGATCGTCACAACGGCGGATCCCTTGTGTCGGAGGATGTCCGAGATCTTCACGTGTCACCTCGACAATCGGGTTTCCGGTGGCCGGTGCGTCCTTAGAACTTACGGTAGTCACATCGCCCGCTGCTCGGAAGCGCTCGCGACCGCCTCGCGGCGTGGGTAGGGGTGCGCCGCCACGCCCCGGGCCCGCACCCATTCGGTGGCTTGGTCGTGTGGCATCGGCTTCGCGACGTGCCAACCCTGAACGCCGTCGCAGCCGAGGGAGTACAGCAGCTGCCACTCTTCCTCGGTCTCGACGCCCTCCGCGATGGCCGGGAGGCCGAGCACGTGGGCCAGATCGATGACGGCTCGCACGATGCCGGCGGCTTCGGGACTGCGGGCCATGGCTGACACGAAGATTCGGTCGATCTTGAGCTCGTCCACAGGAAGCGACTGAAGGCGTACCAACGAGGAGTAACCGGTTCCGAAGTCGTCCAGGCTGATCGAGACGCCCAGCGCCCGCAGCCGGCTCAACACGGCGTTGGTCTCCTCGGCGTCTCCGGCGACGATGCGCTCGGTGATCTCGAGCTGAAGCAGCTCGGCGGGAAGTCCCCGGTGACGCAGGCCGCTGGCGATCAGATCGGTCAGTCGGTGCCCCACGAGGTCCGTCGGGGAGACGTTCACAGCCACCGGCACGGTCATGCCCAGTTCGCGCCATCGCGCCATCTGGTCCAACGCGAGCGTGACCACCCGTTCGGTCAGCAAGGGCATGATCCCGGACCGCTCGGCAAGAGGAATGAACTCATCGGGTGGCACGAAACCACGCTGCGGGTGTCGCCACCGGACGAGTGCCTCCACGCCGAGCGTGCTGCAATCGCGGGTGGACTGCTTCGGCTGGTAGTGCAGTTCGAGGGCGTGGTCGTCGAGTGCCTGTCGGAGCTCGCCGAGCAGGCCGAGTTGGTCGATCGAGTTTCGGTCGCATTCAGCTGAATAGGTCTCGATGCCCGCACGGGACTCCTTCGCTACGTACATCGCGACGTCCGCGTGCCGCAGCAGGGTGTCGCCGTCGGTACCGTGGTCCGGGCAGATCGCGATCCCTATTGACAGTTCGACGTCGAGCATGAGGCCACGCAACTCGATCGGCTCGACGAGCGACTCGCGGATGCGTCCCGCGATAGCGCGGACCTCTGATTCGTGAGCGTCCAACACGATGACGGCGAATTCGTCGCCACCCAATCGGGCGACGTGATCGGTGGGCCGCACCGACATGCGTAGCCGTTCCGCAACGCGCACCAGCAGATGATCACCGATCTGGTGTCCCAAACTGTCGTTGACCCGCTTGAAGTCGTCCAAGTCGATAACGAACAGCCCGAACGGCTTACCGTCGCGGGCGTAACTGTTGAACGCGTCCAGCAGCGCGAATTGCAGTGCGGTGCGGTTGCTCAGACCGGTGAGCGCGTCATGGGTAGCTTCGTGCTCGCGTGAGAGCGACATCTGGGCGGTGTTGTACAACAACACGAGCGGGATCAGCAGCAGGGGCAGGAATGCCCACGCGTGCTGCGCCATGACGACGACCAGCGGTGACAGCGCGAGCACCGCGAATGTCATCGCGGTGTAGTTGGCGAAGTCGTCCACGAGTGCGCTGCGGAACGAACCGCCCGAGGACAGGACGCCGGCGACCAACCCGAGGTTGACAGCGAAGTACACGACCCAGACGACGCAAACCCAGCTGAGATCGCCCAGGCGGAACGTGCCGAGCGGATGCTCGAGCGACGGCGTCACTCCGACAAGCAACATGACGAGGTAGCCCGACGCGACCGAGACGGTGTACTGGCCGGCGTTGAACAGCACCTTCCACCATTGCTTGCCGACCCGCAGGTCGGCCGCAATGGCGGCGATCGCAACCATCACGATGGCCGGCCAGACTCCCCAGATCAGCAGCATCGCGCAGACGAAGGCCGTCGACATGACGACGCCCTGCGGGTCGTGGCCGCGGCCCTGAACCAGAGGAAGGAGTTCGAGGACCAGCAGGAGGACCGCGGTCATCGCCAGCGCCGGGCCGAATCGGCTCACTGACGCCGTTGCCACCTCGTAACCGGCGAGAATCATCAAGGACCAGCCGACGACGACCGATACGTACCACACACTGCTCGCGACTGAAAACGTGCGCAGCGAGAAATCGCTTCGTCTGATCAACGACCCTCTCCCGACAGTAGACAAGATCACTATCGGGCGGGAACGCGTCGACTTGAGCGGGCCTTGGCGGGCCTGGACGCAGAGCGCCCGCGGTCCCCTCCCCCGATGAGGACCGCGGCGCACCGTGTCGGCCGACCGCGCCGTAACCGGTCGCGTCTGCCGAGTGGCTACCAGCCGCCTCCCCCTCACGCGGCTCGTCGCAAGAAGAAGCTTCCTAGGAAAGTATATTGATGTCAAGTCTGTGTGAAGTCAATCTCATGCCCGGCCTCTACGAGTGCGCGTAGCCGCGCCGCATAGTGCTTCGGCGCGTAGGCGCCCTTGGCGTAGCGGCGGACGTAGTCGGCGTGCAGCTCGGCGTCGAAGCCGGCCAGCCAGCCGAGGAAATGCTCGCGCACGCCGGGTCGCAGGTGCAGCGGGAGCACGCCGAGCACGCGGCCGCCCACGTCGCGTATCGCGCTGGAAACCTCCCGGAGCTGGTCGGGACCGTCGCTGAGCCCCGGCAGTACCGGGGCGATGAGCGCGCCGGTACTGATGCCCGCCGCCGCAAGCTGGCGCATTGCCTCGACGCGGCGGCGCGGATGCGGCGTGCCCGGCTCGGTGACGCGCCAGACCCGCTCGTCCAGCGTGCCGATCGAGAAGTTGACGGTGACGTCAGCCCGCTGGGCCGCCGTGGTCAGGATGTCGAGATCGCGCAGCACGAGCGGCGATTTCGTGAGAATCGAGAATGGATTGGCGTGGTCGGCAAGTACGTCGAGCACCCCGCGGGTGAGCCGGTACTTGCCCTCGCAGCGCTGGTACGGGTCGGTGTTGGTACCCATCGCGACGGCCTCGCCCGTCCATCGAGGACTGGCCAGCTCGGCGCGCAGCCGCTCGACAGCGTTGATCTTGACGACGATCTTGCGGTCGAAGTCCTCGCCGATGTCGAGCCCGAGGTACTCATGGGTCGGCCGCGCGAAGCAGTAGCGGCAGGCGTGGCTGCAGCCCCGATAGACGTTGATCGTCCAGCGGAAGGGCAGGCGTGATCGTGCCGGGACCTCGTTGAGGATGCGTCGGGCCGTGACATGCAGGAATTCCAGGCCGGACAGCCGACCGGTGCCACGTTCCGGGCCGGTGAGGCCGTCGACGTCGAACAGTGCGGCCTGCCCGTCGCGTTCCTCGTCGGCCAGGCGCCACCGAAGCTCGCTCACCTGAAGTCCCGCGACTTGGTGCGGATGCCCAGGTGCAGGCGCTCGATGCGCTCGGCCAGCACGTTGACGACGCCGTCGGTGCGTTCGAGCATGCCGCGGATGACTAGCCCGCCGGCCTGGCGAGCCACCCGCCGGTGCCGGCTCCACACCATCTCGTCGACGATGACGTTCACCATGCCGGTCTCGTCCTCGAGATTGAGGAACGTGACCCCGCGCGCGGTGGACGGGCGCTGCCGGTGCGTGACCACGCCGCCGACGATGACCCGGGTGCGATCCTCGATCGCGCGCAGGCCGACGGCGGTGACGATGCCCAGCGCGTCCAGACGGGGACGGATCAGCGCGGTGGGATAGGCGTCCGGCGTGATCCCGGTGGCCCACAGGTCGGCGATCAGCTGCTCCGGCTCGGTCATCGGCGGCAGCCCCGCGGGTGCCGTCTCGTCGAACGTCACGACGTCGAGCTGGCCCGGACGGGCCGTGGCCGCCGCGCCTGCGGACCACAGTGCGTCGCGCCGTCCCACCTCGAAGCAGTCGAACGCGCCCGCGGTGGCCAGGGCCTCGACCTGGTCGGCCGACAGCCCGATCCGTCGCGCCAGATCGGCCATCGACTGGTACGGGCCGTCCGTGTCGCGTGCGGCGACGATCCGCTCCGCGAGGTCCGTGCCGATCGTGCGCACGCCGCCCAGCCCGAGCCGCACGGCCGGCTGCGGCGCGTCCAGGCATGGACACTGACTCGGCCCGTCGCCGCGCTCGAGTGACGCCGTCGCCACCGAGATGTTCAACGCCGGCTTGCGGACCTCGATGCCGTGCCGCTTCGCGTCGTGCACCAGCGACTGCGGTGAGTAGAAGCCCATCGGCTGGGCGTTGAGCAGCGCCGCGCAGAACGCTGCCGGGTAGTGCAGCTTGAGCCAGGACGACGCGTACACCAGCAGCGCGAAGCTGATCGCATGGCTTTCGGCGAATCCGAAGGACGCGAATGCCTGGATCTTCTCGTAGATGTCGTCGGCGACCGCGCCGGTGATGCCGTTGGCCGCCATGCCGTCGTAGAGCCGGATGCGCATGCTGTCGATGCGCTCGCGGGAGCGCTTCGAGCCCATCGCGCGGCGGAGCTGATCGGCCTCGGAGGGGGTGAAGTCGGCGACGGAGACGGCCAGCTGCATCAGCTGCTCCTGGAACAGCGGGATGCCTTTCGTCCGCTCCAGGGCCGGCTTCAACCGGGGATGCGGGTAGCTGATCGGCTCGGTGCCGTTGCGCCGGCGGATGTACGGGTGCACCGAGTCGCCCTGGATCGGGCCGGGCCGGATCAGCGCGATCTCGACGGCCAGGTCGTAGAAGTTGCGGGGTCGCAGCCGCGGCAGTGTCGCCATCTGTGCCCGCGACTCCACCTGGAACACGCCGATCGAGTCAGCCGCGCAGAGCATGTCGTAGACGCAGGGCGCCTCTTTGGGAATCGAGTCGAGGTCGTAACGGATGCCGTGCCACGACTCGATCAGCTCGAAGGAGTACTGCAGGGCCGACAGCATGCCCAGCCCCAGCAGGTCGAACTTCACCAAGCCGATCGCCGCGCAGTCGTCCTTGTCCCACTGCAGCACGGTGCGTCCGGGCATCCGGCCCCATTCGACCGGGCAGACCTCGATCACCGGACGGTCGCACATCACCATGCCGCCCGAGTGGATTCCCAAGTGCCGCGGCGCGTTCTGCAATTCCCCAGCCAGCGCTATCACATTCGCCGGAGGCGAATCTCCGCCTCGGCCGCTCGCTGGCGCTCGGGCCGATTCCTCGATCCGCGCCTCGCTTCGCTCGGACCGCGTCGCGGCCGGCGGCTCTACGCGCGAGCGCTCATCGCGTCGTGGTTGTGTTTCCTCTGGCTGCGTTTCGCTGAATATGTCGGGCGTCCAGTAGTAGCCCATCTCGATCTCTTTGCTCCAGGCGTCCTGCTGGCCCGGTGAGTAGCCCAGGGCTTTCGCGACGTCGCGCACCGCCGACTTCGGCCGGTAGGTGATGACGTTCGCGACCTGGGCCGCGTGCTCGCGTCCATGCAGCTCGTAGACGTACTGGATGGCCTCCTCGCGGCGGTCGGACTCGATGTCGATGTCGATGTCCGGCGGCTCGCCACGCTCGGGCGCGAGGAACCGCTCGAACATCAGCTCGTGATAGACGGCGTCGACGGCGGTGACCTTCAACGCGTAGCAGACGGCCGAGTTGGCGGCCGATCCCCGGCCCTGGCACAAGATCCCGTTCTTCCGGCAGAACCGGGCGATGTCCCAGACGACGAGGAAGTAGCCAGGGAAGTGCAGCTCCTCGATGATCGCCAGCTCGTGCTCGATCTGCCGGTATGCCTGCTCCTCGTGCGGCTTGCCGGCGAAACGCTCGGCGGCGCCGTCATACGTCAACTGGCGCAGGTAGGTCATCTCGGTGTGCCCGTCCGGCACCGGAAATGGCGGCAGGTCCGGCGCGATCAGCTTCAGCGGGAACGCCAGCTCGGTGCCCAGCCGGGTGGCGTTCTGGACGGCGCCGGGCCAACGGCCGAACCGTGCGGCCATCTCCTCACCGGAGCGCAGGTGCTGGCCCGCCCATGCCGGCAGCCAGCCGTCGATATCGTCCAGGCTGCTGCGCGCGCGCACCGCGGCCATCGCGGTGGCGAGCGGGCGACGCGGAGGACCGTGGTAGTGCGCGGCCGTGGTGGCGACGATCGGCAGACCGGCCTCGTCGGCCAGCAGGGCCAGCGCGTCGTAGCGCTCGTCGGCGAGCGGGTCGAGCTCATGGCCCAGCTCGACGGCGACGTTGTCGCGCCCGAACCTCGCGACGAGTTCGGCCAGTGCGCGGCGGGCCGGATCGAGAGCGAACGCGCCACGGCCGTCCTCGAGCGCCTGTCGCACGGCGCCCTTGCGGCAGCCGGTGAGGACGAGCCAGTGCCCGTCGGCCGCGTCGGTTATCTCGTCGGCGTCGTAGACCGGCCGCCCTTTCGCACCACCGCGCAGCTGCGCCTTGCTGATGACGCGGCACAGGCTGGCGTAGCCCACCGGGTCGCGAGCCAGCACGAGCAGGTGGGTGCCCGGCGGATCGGGCGTGCCGACCCGGGCGGCGATCATCCGCTCGGCCTGGGTGACGGGCATCGGCACGTCGAGGGAAAGTTCGGCGCCGAATGCGGTGGGCAGCCCGAACGCCTCGGCCGCCTCGGCGAAGCGCACGATTCCGTACATGCCGTCGTGGTCGGTGAGGGTCAGGCTGGTGAGGCCGAGCCGGACGGCCTCCTCCACCAGTTCCTCCGGCGAGCTGGCGCCGTCGAGGAAGCTGAACGACGAGTGCGCGTGCAGCTCGCCGTAGGGGATCGACGCGGTCGGCCTAGGCAGCGCACCCGGCTCGTAGGCGGGGCGTTTGCGTGACCAGGCCGGCGAATCGCCACCGTCGCCGACCGCCCGAGCACCGTCCGGCGGAGCCGGCGCGGGCCGCCCGGAGAGGCGCCGCTCCAGCTCGCGCCACGGGATCGGCGGGTTCTGCCAGCCCATGACTACAGGGTAGAACGTCTATTCGATTTTTACCAATTCTAGAGCGTCAAACTAAGCGGCAGGGTTTCAGGGCGAGACCATGACAGGAGAAACGATCTTGAGCAGACCAACGACCCGGTGCCGGTCGAGACGCGGCTGCAGATCGTGTTCGCGGTCCTGAGCACTGGGACGATCAAGTTTAGATCAATAGTTGATATATTCGCGACGTGCTGACGGTTTCGCCTATCGAGCGGCTGGCCCGATCCATCGAAGACTTCACTGCGGTGTTCATCCGGATCCCGGTCGTGGACCGATTGAGCTTCTCCTCGCTGTCGGTGCTGCACACCGTGTCGCGGGCGGGGGTGTGTCGGCTCGGTGATTTGGTTCGGACGGAGCAGATCAAACAGCCGGCGCTCACGGCGGCGGTCGCGAAGCTGGAACGTGACGGGCTCGTCCAACGTCGCCCGGACCCGAGTGATGGACGTGCCTCGATGCTGTCTCTCACCGCAGCTGGACAGGCGATCGTGTCCCGACGTCACGCCGA
>JAODNL010000038.1 GCA_025465405.1 Pseudonocardiales bacterium
TGAGTATGAAAGTCGTGTCCGCCCAACCCGCGCCGTCGATCACGGCCTGGACGCGCTGCCACACCAGGTCGTGACCCTTCGTGACGTACTGCGGATCGCTGACGTGTGGTGGGTGCTCGTCGAAGCCTGACGGACTCCACACGTAGCACACCTGCGGGAGTGTTCCGCCTTTCGCCATCGGGATGAACTGGCTCGGTGGGTAGACGTTGTCCGCCGCGGCCGGGTCGTTCAGGGACGCGTAGAACTTCGTGGGGTAGCCGCCGCCGTCAGGGAATGCGCCCCACGAGACGCCCGCCGACTGGGCGAGGCTGAAGATCGACGGGACGTTCCAGGTCGGGTGCACGCCGACGAACGGCGGGTTCTTCAGCGTCGGCGTCTGTCCGCCGATTGCCAGCATGTGGCCGGGCGTGGAGTTCGAGCCCAGCCCGAAGTGGTGATCGCAGAACGTGAATTGCTTGGCCAGGTAGCTGTAGAAGGGGATCACCTTGTCGTTGTCGATCTGCACCGCGAGCGCAGGGTAGTCGCCGGCTGCGTAGTGCACCCACGAGTTGCGGTCGTGCGGCTGGTCGAAGTTCGGTGGCGCGGACAGCAGGTTCCCGTGATTCGCAACCGCCGCACCCCAGGCTGCCAACGTCGGAAAGTAGAAGTCCGTCGTCTTGTTCTCTTGCAGGAAAACGATCACTCGGTGGCCCGCAAGGGCAGTCGACCCCGTCACAACACAACACCAGCCCCCTGGTAGAGCGCGTCGTCATGATCACGACGGCGCGTCGACTCCACCCAACCACCACGAGCGGGACACCACCAGGGCATCAGCGATGAACGCCAGGTGGCGTGCGGCGGAGGTATCACGGCGCGCGCCGTGGGCTCCTACACTCCGCCTGGACGGTCACGGTCACCGTCACGACGACGAAGGAGCTCGATGGTCGGTTCTACGCCACCGGAGTCAGGGTTGGCTGAGCCGCCGGGGCCCCGCTTCCCAGCCCTGGCCGCCGCCGTGGTCGAACGCACCCTGGTCAGCCATCCGGACGACGCGACGTACCTCGGCGACCATCGCTACGACGACCGCCTGCCCGATCCGTCCTTCGCCGCGGCGTCGGCCCGCGCGGTGGAGCTGACCGGCCACCTTCGCGACCTGAGCGCGGTCGTCACCTCCTCCCCTGACGAGGACGTCGACGCCGCCGTGCTGGGCACGGCGATACGAGCTGAACTGTTCGACCTCGAGCAGGTGCACGCGGCGGAGTGGGATCCGATGCAGCACAATCCCGGGAGCGCGCTGTATGCCTTGACGTCGAGAGAGTTCGCTCCGTTCTCCGATCGGGTCGCCTCGCTGAGCGGCCGGTTGGCGGCGGTGCCGGATTACCTGCTTGCCGCGCGGGACCGTCTGGGCGACATGTCGCTCGTCCACCTCGATACCGCGCTCGGCCAGCTCGGCGGAACGATCTCGCTGATCGACGCGGCGATGGTGGACGTCGCTGAGCGGGTGCCACAGCTGCGCGGGCAGGTCACGGCCGTCGCAGAGACGGCGAGTCGAGCGGTTGCCGACCACGTGCGCTGGCTGGAGTCCCGACGCGACTTCGCCCGGCGTGATCCGCGGCTCGGTGAAGAACTGTTCACCGCGAAGCTGGCCCTCGCCCTGGACACCGCGTACGACCCGCAGTCGCTGCTGTCGCGCGCCGAGGCCGAACTCGACCGAGTGACCGACGCGATCGTCGAGGAGGCCGGACGGCTCGCCGGCATCGGCAAACCGGGTGCATCAACCGTCCGAGACGTCCTGACCCAGCTCGCCGCGGATGCGCCGACCAACGAATCGATCCTCGACCTCTGCCGGGCGGCGTTGTCCGAGACCACCACGTTCGTTCGCGAACACGACCTCGTCACCGTGTACGAGGATCCGGTCAGTGTCGTGGAGATGCCGGAGATCGATCGCGGGGTGGCCGTCGCCTACTGCCGCCCGCCCGGTCCGCTGGAGCGTGCGGCGCTGCCGACGGAGTACGCGGTCTCCCCCACCCCGCGGGACTGGACTGCTGAGCAGGTCTCGTCCTTCTACCGCGAATACAACGCGCACATGCTGCAGAACCTCACCGTGCACGAGGCGATGCCGGGCCACGCCCTGCAGCTCATGCACGCGAACCGGCACGCGGCCTCGACTCCGGTTCGTGACGTGTGGTGGAGCGGCTCGTTCGTCGAGGGCTGGGCGGTGTACGCCGAGGAGATGATGGCCGACCGCGGCTACCGGTCGGACGTATCCAGCGTGGCCGGCGCGGCGCTGCGCATGCAACAGCTCAAGATGCAACTGCGGATGATCATCAACGCGATCATGGACGTGCGCTTCCATTGCGAAGACCTGGACAAGGACGCCGCAATGGAGCTGATGCTGGTCCGTGGATTCCAAGAGCGTGGTGAGGCCGACGGAAAATGGCGCCGCGTGCAGCTCACCTCGACGCAGCTCTCGACGTACTACGTCGGCTACAGCGAGGTACGTGACCTGGTCGCCGACGTGCGTCGCGCCCGACCAGGCGTCTCCGACCGGCAACTACACGACACGGTGCTCGGGCGGGGCTCTCCGCCGGCCCGTCATCTGCGCACGCTTCTGCTTCCGTCCGCCGATGGAGCATCCGCTCCGGCATGATGCAGGCGTGCCGTTCCTCGATGCGCCGAAGCCGATCGCATTCGCGCACCGGGGCTTCGCGCCGGACGGCTGCGAGAACTCGCTTGCGGCGTTCGAGCGCGCGGTCGGCCTCGGTTACCGGTACCTCGAGACCGACGTCCGGGTCACGGCGGACGGAGTCGCGCTGGCCTTCCACGACTCGTCCCTCGACCGGGTGACCGACGGCCGGGGCAAGGTCTCTGAATTGCCCTGGGCACAGGTCCGCCAGGCTCGCATCGGCGGCCGCGAGCCGATACCGCTGCTCACCGACCTCATCGCGGCCTGGCCGCAGACCCGGGTGAATCTCGACGTGAAGGCCGAGCACTCGATCGGCCCCACGATCGACGCCATCCGCCGGACCGCGTCGGTAGATCGCGTCTGCGTCGGCGCCTTCTCGACGGCCCGTATCAATGCGGTGCGCCGCGTCTTCGGCGCGCGCCTGTGCACGTCCCTCGGGCCACGTGAGGCGTTGGCGCTGCGCTTCGCAGCATCGCGGCATCAGCGGCGACGCCAGCTCGCGGGCCAGTGCGCCCAGGTCCCCGCTCGCATCGGCCGCGTGCCGTTCGTCGACCAGCGCTATCTGGACCGGGCGCACGGGCGAGGGCTGCAGGTACACGTGTGGACCGTGAACGACCGGCTCGAGATGGGTCGCCTGCTCGATCTCGGCGTGGATGGCGTGATGACCGATGCCGCCGACGTACTGCGCGACCTGCTCGTCGCGCGCGGCGAGTGGCACACCTCGATCGGCGATCCGTAGTGGCTACGACCGCGCCGGATGACAGCGTCCCGGATGACACGGTGCCGGATGACACGGTGCCGGATGACACCGAGCGGTATCGCCGCGGCTGGTACCGCTACGGGTGGGCCAGCCACACCTTCCCGACGATCGTGACCACGGTGTTCATGTCGCGTTACCTGACCTCGGTGGCCGAGCATGCCGTGGGCAAGCACGGCCGCGTGCACATCGCCGGAATCCCGATCGCGCCAGGAAGCCTGTTCGTCTACACGGTCACCGCGGCCACCGTCGTCTGCATCGTGCTGATGCCGGTCGTCGGCGCGGTCGCCGACCGCACTGGCCGCAAGCGGGACATCATGCTCGGCTGCGGTTGGTTCGCGGCCGGTGCCTGCATCGCGATGGTGGCGGTGTCAGGATCGGACTGGCAGCTCGGTGTGGTGCTCTACGCGTTGGCGTTCATCGGCTACAGCTGTTCGATCGTCGTCAGCCACTCGTTGCTCGTCGATCTGTCGTCGCATGACGACCGCGACCGGGTTTCGTCGGTAGGTTGGGCGATCGCGTACGTGGGCGGCGGCCTGCTGCTCGCCGCCGACTTCGTGTTGAGCCTGTTTGTCGGAAAGTCGACGCTGGCCCGGATCGCGCTGAGCTCCGCCGGCCTGTGGTGGATTCTGTTCAGCCTGCCGGTGCGCCGCCTGCTCCCCGCGAGTACTGGCGTCGGTCTCAGCGCGCCGGCGCGCGGCTCGGTCGTCGGCGCGGCTTTTCGCCAGCTCGCTGGGACGATTCGCCACCTGCGCGCGTATCCGCTCACCCTCGCCTTCTTGGCCGCGTTCCTCGTCTACAACGACGGCATCCAGACCGTCACCACGGTGGCCGCGCAGTACGGCGACAAGGAGCTCCAGCTGTCGGACACGGTGCTGCTGCTTGCCATCTTGGAGGTGCAGTTCGTTGCCTACCTCGGCGCAATGTGGTTGGGACGGCTGGCCGAGCGGTTCGGCGCCAAGCGCGTCGTGCTCGGGTCGCTGGTCGTCTGGCTGCTCGCGGTGGGTGTCGGCTACCGGCTCAGCGTCGGCGTCGCCTGGCAGTTCTTCGCGTTGGCCACGTTGATCGCGATCGTGCTGGGCGGCAGCCAGGCGCTGTCGCGCTCGATGTTCTCGCGGCTGATCCCGCCAGGTGTCGAGGCACAGTACTTCGGCTTCTACGAGATCAGCGATTCCGGCACCAGCTGGCTCGGACCGCTCGTGTTCGGCCTCGCCTACCAGAACACCGGCAACTACCGCAGTGCCCTCGGCTCGCTGGTCGGGTTCTTCGTCATCGGCTTCGTGCTGCTCGCTCTCGTACCGGTACGCCGCGCGATCGAGGCGGCCGGCAACACGCCGCCTGCCAGGGTCTAGTCTCTGCGCCCGTGGCCGACCTCGACTCGCGATCCGGTGCGCTGGCCTCGGTTCCGGCCGCCGGCAACCGGCGTGGTTATCCGATGCCGGCGCACCTGAAGTTCTTCTACGGACCGATGGACTGCGGCAAGTCGACGCTCGCGCTGCAGATCGATCACAACCACGCCCGGCAAGGCCGGCACGGCCTGCTGCTGACCACGCACGACCGCTCCGGTGGCCCGACCATAACCACCCGAGTCGGGCTCAGCCGGCAGGCGACCGAGGTCGGCGAGTCGACCGACATCCGGCAGCTCGTCCGCGCCGAATGGGCGGCCGGCCGTGAGCTCGACTACCTCATCGTCGACGAAGCAGGATTTCTGTCCGGAGCCCACGTTGATCAGCTCGCCGAGCTGGTCGACGACTTCCACGTGGACGTGTACTGCTTCGGCCTGGCGACCGAT
>JAODNL010000061.1 GCA_025465405.1 Pseudonocardiales bacterium
CGGAACCCGGTGCCCCCGGCCCCGTGTACCGGCTTGAGGCAGACGACGTCGGCCAGGTCGCGCATCGCCTTGTAGGCGTCGCGCAGCGTCGCGGCGTCCGTGACGACCCGATGCGGTGGAACCGGCACGCCGACTTGCCGGGCGGCAGCGTAGGCAGCCGACTTGTCCTCGAACAGACGGACCGTGTCGCCCGGCGGGCAGAGCAGCGTCGTCCCCGCGGCGGCGAACCGGGCCCGGGCATCGGCGAGCTCAACCATCGCCAGGCGCGGGACGAAGACATCGATCGCGTGCTCGCGCGCGAAGTCGAGGGCCCAGTCGACGTAGTCGGAGCCCGCCGCGTCCGACTCGGGATAGGCGGCATCGCAGGCGGCGAGCACCGGTGAGTCGGGATCGGCGTGGGTGCCGACGATGTGCACGGCGCGGCCGTCGGGGTTGTCGCGCAGCATCATGACGATGTGGCTGTTGGTCGCGTAGGTGTGGTTGAACCAGATGCGAAGCAATCGTCCTCCGAGCCGAGGTGGACGGGTCAATGTACCCGCGCGCGATCGTGATACCACTGACGCGTCATGACGCACGACGGATCTCAAGATCGCGGCAGCCTCCGCGCCGACTGCGCCCGCTGTTTCGGGCTGTGCTGTGTCGCGCCGGCGTTCTCGGCGTCGGTTGACTTCGCCATAGACAAACCGGCCGGACAGCCGTGTCTCAACCTGCAGCCAGACTTCCGATGCGGCATTCACGGCGAGCTGCGATCCAACGGCTTCCGCGGGTGCACCGTGTACGACTGCTTCGGCGCGGGACAGCACGTGTCCCAGGTCACGTTCGGCGGACGCGGTTGGCGCGAGGCTCCGCAGACTGGCCCGCAGATGTACGGCGTGTTCGCGGTCGTGCGGGGGCTGCACGAGCTGCTGTGGTACCTGACCTCGGCGCTGGAGCTGCCCGGGGCCGCGGCCGTGCACGATGACCTGCGGCTCGCGCTCGAGGCCACGCAGAAGCTCACGAGCGGCGCGCCCGAGGCACTTCTGGCACTTGACCTCGACGCGCACCGGCACCCGATCAACGCGTTGTTACTACGGGCGAGCGAGCTCGTGCGGGCCGAGGTTGCCGGCCACACGATCGAGCGCAGAGGAGCCGATCTCGCCGGTGCCAATCTCGCCGGAGCCGATCTGAGAGGCGCCAACCTCCGGGGAACCCGCCTCATCGGCGCTGATCTCAGGCGCGCCGATCTCGGGCTGGCCGACCTCACCGGGGCCGATCTCAGAGACGCAGACCTCCGCGGGGCCAGCCTGACCGTGGCACTGTTCCTCACCCAGTCCCAACTCGACGCGGCGACGGGCGACACCACCACGGGGCTGCCACAATCGCTGTCCCGCCCGCCGCACTGGCGGTAACGGCTGGGGTCGCGAAACGCGCCAGCGAAGTAAGCCGGACTTTTCTTGCCGATCATGTCGAAATCGGGTCCATGTATTCGACGTTCCTGTGAGACCGTCTGAGACGGTCCTGCCGGAGGTACCCGAAATCAAGGAGAGGCCCGTCCGATGAGCGAAGAATCCACGCCGTCGACCTCGAAAGCAGAGCCGACCCAGCCCGACCCGAGGCGCTGGAAGGCGCTCGGGGTGTTGGGGCTCATCCAGTTCATGCTCATCCTCGACGTCACCGTCGTGAATGTCGCCCTGCCCCGGATCCAGCACGACCTCGGATTTTCGCAGTCCGGGCTCGCCTGGGTCGTGAACGGCTATGTCCTCATGGCCGGCGGCCTGCTGCTGCTCGGCGGCCGGCTGGCTGACATCCTCGGCCGCAGGCGGCTGTTCCTGCTCGGCGTCGGGGTCTTCGCGATCGCCTCGGCGACGTGTGGAGCAGCCATCGATCCCGGCATGCTCGTCGCGTCGCGGTTCCTGCAGGGTGCCGGCGAGGCGATGGCCGCGCCGGCATCGCTCGGCCTGATCGCGCTGCTGTTCCCCGACCCCCGCGAGCGGATGAAGGCACTGGGGCTGTGGGGCGGCATCGCCGGTCTCGGCGGCACGTCCGGCACCGTCATCTCCGGCGTGCTCGTCGATCTCGCGTCCTGGCGGTGGATCTTCTTCGTCAACCTGCCGGTCGCCGCCTTCGCGCTCGTGATGGTGCCGCGACTGGTGTCCGAGAGCCGGATGGTCCGCCAGTCGCGTCGCCCCGACTACGCAGGCGCCATCACCGGCACCGGCGGCCTGATCGCAGTGGTCGACGGGCTGTTGCAAGCGGCCACGCACCCGTGGGGCTCGGCACAGGTTCTGCTGCCGCTGCTGGGCGGACTCGCGCTTCTGGCGCTGATGGTGCGGATCGAGGCAGTGTCGGAATCACCGCTGATCCCACTCGAGTTCTTCCAGAACCGCACGCGCGTCGTCACGAACTTCGTGACCCTGTTCTTCGCGTCGGCGTTCTTCAGCTACTTCTTCCTGCTGACGCTCTTCGAGCAGCAGATCCTGGGCTACTCGCCGCTCAAGGGTGGCCTGTCCTATCTACCGTTCGGCCTGACCATCGGCGCCGGCATCGGCCTCGGCACCGCGCTGATGCCACGCATCGGCGTCAAGCCATTGCTCGCCGGCGGATTCTTCGCCTGCGCGCTCGGTCTGTTCCTCACCAGCAGCATCGACGTTCACGCGTCCTACGCCGGCAGCGTGCTACCCGGCATGATGGTGCTCGGCCTCGGATCCGGCGTCAGCTTCCCCGCGATCGGCAATGCATCCCTGCACGAGGTGACGGGTCAGGACTCGTCGCTGGCCTCCGGGGTCCAGAGCGCGATGCAGCAGGTCGGCGGCGCGCTGGGCCTGTCGTGCCTCGTGACTCTCGGGCTGCGTCATGCGGCCGGGCAGATCCGGCACGGTGTGTTACCCGCCGTGGCCTCCACCAACGGCTATGTCCTGGCGTTTCGCGTCGGCTCGGTATTGCTGCTGATCGGCGGAGTGCTCGTGCTCTTCCTGCTCGAACATGTTGTCGCGGAGCCTCGCGCGCCCATGGCCGAGCTCGACGCGGACCCGGATGTGCCTCTGGCAGTCGCGCATTCCGACGACTAGGACCGCGGGGCGCGGTACCGCAGCCCATCCATCAGAAGATCGAGAAGCCGGTCCGCCTGCTCGCGCTGAGCGGGCGCTCCGGCCGCCAGGGACACGCCACTCAGGCTGGTCAGCACGTCCTCGGGCTCGACGTCCGACCGCACCGTGCCGGCTTTCGACGCGGCGTGGACGAGCGTGGTGATCGCTGTGACGAGGCGGTCGCGGCTGTGCGCAAACGGATTGCCGCCGGATGCGATCACTGCGCGCAGCGCCTCGGCCATGCCCCGTTTGGTGGTCATGTAGTCGACGAAGCGATCCATCCAGGCACGCAGCGCTGCGTCGGCCGGCATCGCCTGCAGCAGTTCGTCGACCGCGTCGCCGAGCCGGGCCAGCTCGTTGCGGTACGCCGCCTCGACCAGCGCCTCGCGGGTCGGGAAGTGCCGATAGAGGGTGCCGATGCCGACGCCCGCGTTCTTGGCGATGGCCTCGAGCGTCACCTCTGGACCGTCTTGCGACAGCGCCTGGACAGCGACGGCCAGCAGCCGATCACGGTTGCGCTGGGCGTCCGCGCGCAACCGGGGACCGCTGGTGACCGGCACGGCTCCTCCTCGCGTTCATGACTCAGCTTGCTAATCGGAGGGAGCTCCGGTTACCGTGAAAGGAGCACCGGAGGATCCTCCGCTTCTGATCGTACCGGTACGACCTCACAGTCACCCGACGCCCGACGGGACGAGTCCATGACGATCATCACCACGCCGTTCACGGCCCAATCCACTGCAGCCGAGGTCGCCGCCGGCATCGACCTGACCGGCCGGCGCGCCGTCGTCACCGGCGGGGCATCCGGAATCGGCATCGAAACCGCCCGCGCGCTGGCCAGTGCCGGCGCTGAAGTCACCCTCGCGGTTCGCAACCTCGAGGCCGGTACGCGCACCGCCGACGACATCACCGCGACAACCGGTAACGGCCGGGTCCGCGTCGAGTCGCTGGACCTCGCTGACCAGGCGTCGGTCGCCGGGTTCGTCGCCGCGTGGAGCGGTCCCCTGCACATCCTGGTGAACAACGCCGGTGTGATGGCCTCGCCGGAGATGCGCACGCCCGAGGGCTGGGAGTTGCAGTTCGCAACCAACCACCTGGGTCACTTCGCGCTCGCCACCGGGCTGCATCGAGCGCTCGCGGCGGCAGAGGGTGCACGCATCGTGTCGGTCAGCTCCAGCGCGCACCTGCGCTCGCCGGTCGTCTTCGACGACATCCATTTCCGCGAACGCCCGTACGAGCCCTGGGCCGCCTACGGCCAGTCCAAGACGGCCAACGTGCTGTTCGCGGTCGCGGCAACCAAGCGCTGGGCCAGCGATGGGATCACCGCCAATGCCCTGATGCCCGGCGGGATCCGCACCAATCTGCAGCGCTACATCACCGACGAGGAACTCGAGCGCCTACGCGCTCAGATGGGCGGTGTCGACATCCGGTGGAAGACACCCGAGCAGGGCGCAGCCACCTCCGTGCTCGTGGCGACCTCGCCGCTGCTCGACGGCGTCGGCGGCCGGTACTTCGAGGACTGCAACGAGGCGGAACTCAACCAGCCCGGCACCCGGCACGGCGTCGCCGCCTATGCCTTGGACCCTGAGGCAGCCGATCGGCTGTGGCAGGTGTCCGTCCAGACGCTCACCCGGTAAGCGCGGGTTGCGCCGGCCCACCGCCGGCCCAGGGCTGGTGGTGGGCCCACCGGATCGAGACGTCCTGATTCCGGACCGTCAACCGGAATATCAGGTACGAGGCGACGACGGCCGCTGCCGTGACGGCCGGCGACAGGGTGGACTTCAGCACGATGAACCCGGTGAGCGATGAGCTGGTGAGCAGCCACACCGTGCCGCACGCGTTGACGAAGTAGGTGATCGACCACACCACCGACAGCCTGGAGAAGAATCGGTCCTTGCGCAAACGCACCGACAGCTCTTCCGGGAACGGACAGAACTCGTGCGCGAGGCGGTCGAGCACCGGACGACCGGCCAGTGCGGTCACAGCGAAGAAGGTCGCGGTAGCGAGCGTGCCCGCCACCGGCTGGAGGAAGTACACGAAGGCGCTGCCGGTCAGAAACGTGATCACCGCTCGGATGGACAGCAGTCCGGCTCCCAGCAAGGCGGCGGCCAGCACTGGCTTGCGCCGCACGACATTCAGCAGCAGACCCGCGTAATACCAGCCGGCCGTCGCCAACACCGCCGGCCGCAGCCCGAACAGTGACAAGCTGGTATAGAACACGGCCATCGGCAGCACCGACACCAACATCACGGTGGTGAAGACCCGCTTCGCGATCGGACGCCAGCCGGGCATGTCGATGACATAGCGCGAACATGAGCTGGTCAAATGGTGACCTTCCGGGCTGGAGCAACGGGCACAAGCAGCGAACCCGGACTCGGGCTAACGCCGTCCTGGAACTCCACCGGTCTGACAGACGCTACGCCTGTCCCACTCGAACCGAGGACATCGCACCTGTTAGTCAGGTAGGCAAGTCAGCTCACGGACTTCCGGTACCTCGGCGCCCACACCCGGCGGTACACGAACCTGACGGGCGGCGGGAGCACCTTCAGGATCACGGCGGACGTCTCCTCGGTTGCTCCGTCGAGGAGCCACGGGAAGTACGTCGCGCCACCGCGGACTCCCTGCGTCTTGCGGATATCCCCCACGAAGGCCGCCCAACCGGGGGGTCCGAGATACGTCTCGACGAGCGGCAGTGCCTCGTTCTCCTCGTGCCGCATGTGCGCGCCCAGTCCGGACATCAGGTCCCAGACACTCGAGGCCGGGTCGGCGCCCCCACGAGCGGCCAGCGCCGCATCGACCCGGTCCAGGTGCGGATCGATCTGGGCGTGTTCCAACTCCATCGCGTCGAGGACCGCCACCTCGTCCGGCCCGGTTACCGCGGCGCGCAGCCTCGGCCAGAGCGAGACGTCCTCGGCGGTGTGGTGCACCTGCAACTGCTTCTTGAACAGCTCCCACCGCGCCGAGGTGCCTGGTGCCGCCGCACTGCCCTGCTCGATCGCGGACACCAGCCGTTCGAGATGACGGGTGAATGCGTCGTGGGCGACGTACATCATCGTGAAGTCGACCGCACCGTGGAGCGTGCGTCGTTCGTGGGCGTCGTTGATCATGTTCAGTCCCTTTGTCGAGTCTCCCTGGGGTGCTTCGGGCTTCACTTACAGATGACGATGGCCGTCAGCGAAACGTGACAGCCGAGGCTCGGCGGCGGGTCGCATCGGCCGGAACTCGCGTCCGGCAGACTGAGCGATATGAGCAGCGATGCCGGCGAGGCAGATGCGTCGGCCGACGTCGAGACCGAGGCACTGTCCGGAGCCGAGCTGGACCCAGGAGCAACCGAGCCGGCCGCCGCAGCCGGAAATCCGAGTCACCCGGCTGTGCACGGCGCCGGCCTCGTGGGCCTCGCTCTCGGCGCGATCGGGGTGGTCTTCGGGGATATCGGGACGAGCCCGCTGTATGCGATGCAGACCGTGTTCGCGATCGACAACCATGCGGTCCGGCCCACGACGGGCGACGTGTACGGCGTCATCTCCCTTGTCTTCTGGTCGATCACGCTCGTCGTGTCGATCAAGTACGTGATCTTCATCCTGCAGGCCGACAACGACGGCGAAGGCGGGATCATGGCCCTGGCGGCCCTGATCCGCGAGAAGCTTCGTTCGAACAGTCGCCGGGTGGGCGTCGCCATGGTGCTCGGCGTCGTCGGCGCTTCGCTGTTCTACGGTGACAGCCTCATCACTCCGGCCATCTCGGTGCTGTCGGCGGTCGAGGGCATCGAAGTCGCCGCGCCGAGTGCTCACAACGTGGTCCTGCCGGTCGCGGTCGCCATCCTCGCCGTGCTCTTCGTCGTCCAGCATTGGGGCACCCATCGGATCGGGCGAGTGTTCGGTCCGGTCATGGTGCTGTGGTTCGTCGTTCTCACGGCGACCGGCCTGCCGCACATCGTGGCGCGACCTGGGATCCTGCGCGGCCTGTCGCCCACCTACGCCGGCAGCTTCATCGCCGACCATCCATTCACCGCGTTCATCGCGATGGGCGCCGTGGTCCTCGCCATCACCGGAGCCGAGGCCCTCTACGCCGACATGGGCCATTTCGGCCGCCGGCCGATCCGGATGTCGTGGTTCGCGGTGGTGTTCCCGGCCCTGACCATCAACTATCTCGCGCAGGGCGCCCTGATCCTCCAGAAGCCGAGTGCGATCTCCAACCCGTTCTACCTGCTCTCACCGAGCTGGGCACGCATCCCGATGGTGGTACTTGCGACGTGCGCGACCGTGATTGCCTCCCAGGCCGTCATCTCCGGGGCATTCTCTGTCTCGCGCCAGGCCGTGCGGCTGGGTTTCCTGCCACAACTCACCGTCCGGCACACGTCGACCGAGGAGAGCGGCCAGATCTACGTTCCTGCCGTCAACTGGCTGCTCTTCGGCGGTGT
>JAODNL010000130.1 GCA_025465405.1 Pseudonocardiales bacterium
CGGGATTGCGCGCGCAAGCGCGCAACCCGTTCCATGCTCCGACGTTCGGCCTGGAGGCGCCGCTCACCGAGTTGCTGATCCACGGCCAGGACATCCGCCGGCCGCTCGGTTTGGACCACCCGTTCCCTCCCGACGCGACCCGCACCGTGCTGGACATGCTGGCCAGTTCCACGGCGAAGCGGGGCTTCGTGCCACGACGCCTGCCCGACGGCTTGCGGTTCGAGGCGGACGACGTGGATTGGGCGAGCGGTTCGGGGGAGCTGGTCAGCGGTCCGGGGACTGCCGTCGCGTTCGCGATGACGGGGCGCAAGGACGCCCTCGACGAGCTGACCGGCCCTGGCGTGGCGGTCCTGCGCGCCCGGTAAGTTCCCGGGCATGCCGAGCCGCCTGACCGTGCTGTCCGGGCCGTCCGGGGTCGGCAAGGGAACCGTCGTCGCTCGGATTCGCGAGGCGTATCCGCACATCTGGGTCTCGGTGTCGTGCACGACGCGCCCGCCACGTCCGGGCGAGCGTGACGGTGTGGAGTACCGATTCGTCACGCGGGAGGAGTTCGCGCGGATGGTCGAGGCCGGTGAGCTGCTCGAATACGCGGAGTTCGCCGGAAACCTCTACGGCACGCCCCGCCAACCCGTGCTGGACCATCTAGCGGCGGGAACGCCGGCGTTGCTGGAGATCGAGCTGCAGGGCGCCCGCCAGGTGCGCGCCGCGCTGCCGGACGCCTATCTCGTGTTCCTGGCGCCGCCGTCGTGGGCGGAGTTGGAGCGCCGCCTCATCGGCCGCGGTACCGAGTCCGCGGAGGTCATCGAGCAGCGGCTTGCGCGCGCCAGGGTCGAGATGGCGGCCGAGCCGGAGTTCGATGCGGTCGTCGTGAACGACGATGTCGGCCATGCGGCCGCCCAATTGGTAGGCTTGATCGAGGCGGTCTGCCGGTAATCGGCTCACTGTCACCCCAACCAGCCGACAAGAGAGCCCAGACGTGCCCGGAATCGTGTCTGCCCCTGAGGGCATCACCAACCCGCCGATCGACGAGTTGCTCGAGCGTACCCAGTCGAAGTACGCGCTGGTGATCATCGCCGCCAAGCGGGCGCGCCAGATCAACGCGTACTACAGCCAGCTCGGCGAAGGCCTTCTCGAGTACGTCGGTCCCTTGGTCGAGACCGCGCCGCAGGAGAAGCCGCTGTCGATCGCCCTGCGCGAGATCAACGCCGACCTCATCGAGTTCAAGCCCTCCGAGGGCTAGCGCGCCAATGGACGGGCGGCGCGTCGTCCTCGGTGTCGGCGGCGGTATCGCGGCATACAAGGTCGCTGACCTGCTCCGCAAGCTGACCGAAGTCGGGCACGACGTCACGGTCGTGCCGACGGAGTCGGCGCTGAAGTTCGTCGGGGCGCCCACGTGGGCGGCGCTGTCGCACCACCCGGTCGCCTCCGACGTCTGGACCGACGCCGACGACGTTCCCCATGTGCAGCTCGGCCGGCAGGCGGAGTTGGTCGTCGTCGCGCCCGCTACGGCCGACCTGGTGGCCCGGGCCGCGCACGGTCTGGCCGATGACCTGCTCACCAACACGCTGCTCACGGCGCGCTGTCCGGTGCTGTTCGTCCCCGCGATGCACACCGAGATGTGGGAGCACGCCGCGACGGCTGAGAACGTCGCCGCCCTGCGCCGTCGCGGCGCGATCGTGCTCGAACCGGCCACCGGCCGGCTTACCGGAACCGACACCGGAAAGGGCCGGCTGCCCGAGCCGACCGAGATTGCCCAGCTGGCCGAGCTGTTGCTGCGCCGGCCCGACGCGCTGCCCGGTGACCTCCGCGGCCGGCACATGGTCGTCAGTGCCGGCGGGACCCGTGAGGCGCTCGACCCGGTGCGCTTCCTCGGCAACGCCTCGTCCGGCAAGCAGGGCTACGCGCTGGCTATCGTCGCCGCGGCCCGCGGCGCCCGCGTCACGCTGGTCGCGGCCAACGTCGACCTGCCGGACCCGTCCGGCGCGGACGTGGTGCGCGTCACGAGCACGGCCGACCTGCGCGAGGCGGTGCACAAGGCCGCCGAGGACGCCGACGTCGTGGTGATGGCCGCCGCCGTCGCCGACTTCCGGCCCAGCGGTTACGCCGACCACAAGATCAAGAAATCGGACGCGGGCGCCCCGCCGATCGTGCTCGAGGAGAACCCCGACGTCCTCGCCGAGCTGGTGGCCGGACGCCGACCCGACCAGGTGCTGGTGGGATTCGCCGCGGAGACCGGCGATGCCAGAGGCAGCGTGCTCGACCACGGTCGGGCCAAGCTCGCCCGCAAGGGCTGCGACCTGCTCGTCGTCAATGCCGTCGGCGCGGGCAAGGCGTTCGGCCAGGCCGACAACGCGGCAGTGATCCTCGGCACTGACGGTACGGAGCAAGCCGTGCCGTTGGGCCCCAAGGCGCTGCTGGCAGCGGCGGTCTGGGATGCGGCCGCTTCTCGACTGCTGAGCTAGGAAAGGCGATGGCAACAGCGGCTCGCTACACTCCTCCGGAATCCCGTCAGTCCTAGCTTCGGAGCGCTTGTGACCCGCCGTCTGTTCACATCTGAGTCCGTCACCGAGGGGCATCCCGACAAGATCGCCGACCAGATCAGTGACTCGATCCTGGATGCGCTCCTGGCGCAGGACCCGGCCAGCCGGGTTGCCGTCGAGACCCTCATCACCACCGGCCAGGTCCACGTGGCCGGTGAGGTGACGACCGAGGCGTATGCGGACATCCCGACGATCGTGCGTGAGCGCATCCTCGAGATCGGATACGACTCCTCCCGCAAGGGCTTCGACGGAGCATCCTGCGGGGTCAGCGTGTCGATCGGCGCCCAGTCGCCGGACATCGCCCAGGGTGTCGACAACGCCTACGAGGCACGCACCGGGGAGAACGTCGAGGACCCGCTGGAGCGCCAGGGCGCCGGTGACCAGGGCCTCATGTTCGGCTTCGCGTGCGACGAGACGCCCGAGCTGATGCCGCTGCCGATCGCACTGGCCCACCGGCTGGCCGAGCGGCTGGCCGCGGTGCGCAAGGACGGCACTGTGCCCTACCTGCGTCCGGACGGCAAGACGCAGGTCACCATCGAATACGTCGACGACAAGCCGGTGCGCCTGGACACCGTCGTCGTGTCCACCCAGCACGCCGGTGACATCGACCTGGACACGCTGTTGAAGCCGGACATCGAGGAGCACGTCGTCCGGCCGGTCATCGCCGAGCTGGGGATCACGACCGAGGGCTACCGGCTGCTCGTCAACCCCACCGGGCGCTTCGAGATCGGCGGCCCGATGGGTGACGCGGGTCTCACCGGCCGCAAGATCAGCGACGACACTTACGGTGGCTACGCTCGCCACGGTGGCGGCGCATTCTCCGGCAAGGACCCGTCCAAGGTCGACCGCTCGGCCGCCTACGCCATGCGGTGGGTCGCGAAGAACGTCGTCGCGGCGAAGCTCGCCGCCAAGTGCGAGGTGCAGATCGCTTACGCGATCGGCAAGGCCGAGCCGGTGGGCCTGTTCATCGAGACCTTCGGCACCGAGACGGTCGAGCCGGGTCGCATCTCCGACGCGGTACTGCAGACCTTCGACCTGCGTCCGGCGGCGATCATCCGCGACCTCGACCTCAAGCGCCCGATCTACGCGCAGACCGCCGCCTACGGTCACTTCGGCCGCGAGCTGCCGGACTTCACCTGGGAGCGCACCGACCGCGCCGAGCAGCTCGGCAAGCTCGCCCGCGGCTGACCGCCCGTCCCGCGGCGGACGGTGCGCTGCGCGCGAAACGGTCGCCGCGGCCTGATAGGACAGGCGCCGTGACCACTCGCCGGAGCGCCGCGCCGGCCACCTCGCGTCAGCCCGCGGCCGTCGACCCGGTCGCGCGGCTCATGGTGGACGTGCCGCTGCCGCACCTGGATCGGCCGTTCGACTACCTCGTGCCGACCACGCTGGACGCGACCGTAACCGCCGGCTCGCGGGTCCGGGTGCGCTTTGCCGGCCGCCTCGTCGATGCGTACGTGCTCGAACGCCGAGCGGTCAGCGAGCACGACGGCCGGCTCGCGTTCCTGGACCGGGCCGTCGGCGACGAGCCGGTGCTCACGCCGGAGACCGCGGCGCTCTTCCGGGCCGTGGCCGACCGCTGGGCCGGCAGCTTCGTCGACGTCGTACGTCTCGGTGTTCCGGCGCGGCACGCCGCGGCGGAAGCCGCGGTCGCCGAGGCGGTCCGGCGCCCGAGCGCGCCGGACGGCGCCGGCTTCGAGCGCTATCACGCCGGCCCTGCGTTTCTCGCTGCGACGGGCTCGGCCCGGGCCGCGCGCGCAGTGTGGACCGCGCTGCCGGGCGAGTCCTGGCCGGAGCGGCTG
>JAODNL010000185.1 GCA_025465405.1 Pseudonocardiales bacterium
CCGGCCACGATCGGGCGGTGCTGCTCGAAGACCTCTTCGGTCTGTAGGTAGGTGTCGTAACCGACGACCACCGATTCGAACATCCGGCGATTGCAGGCCATGGCTGGGGTCGACGTGAACGTCAGTGGTGCCACCAGCCCCGAGTAACCCAGCTCCGCGGCGGCGACGACATCCCAGTGTGCGGGGTGGTAGTTCTGCACTGCACGGGCGTACTCGCGTACCTTCTCGCGACCGACCACGTAGGTGTCGTCCGCTTGGTAGTAGTGGCCGACCCGCGATTCGATGGCCGACGCTTCTGCTGCTGCGGTCATGAATTCTGCTCAACATTTCTATCGGCTGTTCGCTGAGGCCGACCAAAGCACACTAACGCGCGGACACGGCAGCAATTCAGGCGCGCTGTTGCCGTCCTCACACCGGTCAGGCCGTCGTACGCTCACGGCGATGACCGAAAAGTCCGAGATTCGCTTCTTACCCCTCGGCGCCCGTCGCTTGGCCTACGAGGTGCGCGGGGACGGACCACCGCTCGTCGCTCCGGCGTGGTGGGTGAGTCACCTCGAACTCGACTGGCAGAGTCCGGACGTCCGGCGATTCTGGGAAGGGGTCGCAAAAGACCACACACTGATCCGTTACGACCGGCTCGGCGTCGGCATGTCGGACCGCACCGTGCGAGATTTCGATCTCACGCTCGACGGCGATGTCGCGACGCTGCGCACGCTGCTCGATGAGCTCGACCTCGATCGCGTGACGCTCATCGGCGGCTCATCTGGGACCTGCACCGCCATCGCATTGCCGCGTCGTTCCCGGAGCGCGTTGAGCACTTGGTGCTGTACGGCTCTTACCCCCATGGCGATGTGCTGACGCCGCCCGGGGTCGCGGACGCGATCGTGGCGGCGGTCCGCGCCCATTGGGGACTCGGCTCGCGCCTGCTCAGTGACATCTTCCTCGGTGGTGCAGACGCCGCGGAACAGGAACGCTTCGCACGGTTGCAGCGCGAGTCGGCGACGGCAGAAACGGCAGCCGCGTTGTTGAGCCTCGTCTATCGGCTCGACGTTCGCGCCCACCTTCCACTCGTCCGCCAGCCGGCGACGGTCGTACACCGTCGCGACGACCGTGCCGTGCCGTACCGGCTCGGGCGTGAGGTAGCAGCCGCGATTCCCGGCGCGACATTCATTCCACTGCAAGGCAGTTCGCACTTCCCGTGGCACGGTGACGTCGATTCCGTCGTTCGTGCGTGCCGCCAAGCGCTGACACAACAGCAATCGCGGCCAACCGATGCGGGCGAGCTCGAGCCGGCCCTGCTGCAAGATCGCGAGCGCCAAATCCTGGCCTGCGTCGCTCGTCTTGAGCCCGCATATCGTGCACCGCCACGTCGCGAACATACGCCGCAAGCTCGGTCGCCCGTCTCGGACGGCCGCCGTCGCCGAGGCCGCGCGTCTCGGGCTCTTGTGAGGTAGCCAAAAACGGCCATCCGCGAAAGATGGCCGTATTGAGCGATGCTCCCACTACCGGGCTGCTCGTAGGTTCGGGGCGTGACCGAGCTCGCCTCCAACGAACCGACCACTGGACCCCAGGCCAAGTCGCCGTATGCGGCGTGGCTGCGGATTATGGCCGTGCTGTACGACCCGTTTCTCTGGCTGGGCGAGGTCGCAGGCATGCGGCGCCGGCGGCGCACGTTACTGGCTGAAGCGTACGGGCGCGTCGTCGAAATCGGCGCCGGGACCGCGCCCAACGTCGCACACTATCCCGACGCGGTCCACGAACTCGTGCTCACCGAACCCGAACTTGGAATGCGCCGAAAACTCGCTCGGCGCCTCGACCGGCATGCACGCACCGCGCGGATCCTTGACGCGCCCGCCGAGCGCCTGCCGTTGCCCGACGCGTCCGTCGACACCGTCGTATCGACGCTCGTCCTGTGCACCGTCGACGACCCTGAAAGTGCGCTTCGCGAAGTCGCACGCGTGCTCCGTCCCAATGGGCGGCTGCTATTCATCGAACACGTCCGCGCGAAGTCGTGGTTTCTGGCGGCGTGCCAGGACAAACTCCTCCAATCATGGCGCGTCTTCGCCAGCGGGTGCGTATGCAACCGGCCGACCTTGGAGTTGATGCGCGCCTGCGGCTTCGCCGTCGAGGCCGACGATGTCGTGTGGCACGGGATGCCGGCGATCGTCCATCCGCTCGCAGTGGGGTGCGCGGCTCGGCTATCTGTGGGTCACGCGGCCCGGTGAATCCAGTGCGCTAGCGCGCGGCCGTCGTTCGCGCGTTGCATCGGTAGCGTCGTCATTGGTCGTTCGACCGTGAACACGAGATCGAGGCGCAATGACAGACACCCCGGCAGAAGTAGTCGAATCCGCGGAACCACGGCCGTCTCCGCGGCACTGGCGCCGCATGACCATCATCCTCGCCGTCACGCTGCTGCTGTTCGGCGTGCCGTGGTGGACGCTGGTGACGCCGAGCGCGGCCTGGCCGACCGCCGTCTTTGTCACCGGCACGCTATTGTTCGCCGCCGCCTTCGCCGCAATGCCCGCCTTGATGGTCTTCGGCCACGGCCGCAGACATCTCGATTGGGCCGCCGCGACCGGAGACACTCTGCTGGGTGCGGCGTGGGTGATGTTCGTGTGGTCGATGCTGGGCCAGCTCGTCAAAGTGGTCCTGCTGATCGCGGGAGTCGAGGATCCGACGCGCTCCCGCTTGGTCGCCGTAGCCGTCCTCGGGTCCGTGGTGGTGCTTCTCATGTGGGGCTATCTCGAAGCGATGCGCATTCCGCGGGTGAAGAACGTCGACGTCGTCATCCCCCGACTCGGGCCCGGCACGGATGGTCTGCGGGTCGCGGTGATCACCGATACGCACTACGGGCCGATCAATCGCGCGCGGTGGTCGGCCGGCGTGGCGGCGCGGGTGAACGCCCTCGGCGCCGACATCGTGTGCCACGTCGGCGACATCGCTGACGGCGCGGTCGACGTACGCGAACCGCAAGCACGGCCATTGGCTTCGGTAGAAGCCAAGTCGTTTCGCGTCTACGTCACAGGCAACCATGAGTACTTCAGCGAGGCACCTGGCTGGCTGGATTACATGGAGAGCATCGGCTGGGCCGTTCTTCATAACCAGCACGTGATCGTCGAACGAGGTGGTGACCGGCTCGTCGTCGCCGGGGTGGATGATGCCACCGCACATGCGGCGGGTGTCCGCGGACACGGAGCGAATCTAGAGGCCGCCCTCGCAGAAGCCGACCGGGCGTTGCCGGTCCTTCTCCTCGCACATCAGCCCAAGCAGGTTGCGCACGCGATACGCGCGGGCGTCGACCTTCAAATTTCGGGTCATACTCACGGTGGCCAGATCTGGCCGTTTAATCTCCTTGTCCGGCTGGAGCAACCAGTGGTGCATGGTTTGAGTCGACACGGTGATCGGACCCAGCTCTACACCAGCCGCGGCACGGGATTCTGGGGCCCGCCCTTTCGGGTTTTCGCGCCGAGCGAGATCACCGTGCTGACCCTCCGACGACCGGACGGAGTGGTCGAGACGGTCAGCCCTCGAGCGAACTAGTCGTCCGCGTCTGGCAGTCCCTCGGGCGGTGGTGTCGAATACGCGGGGCTCGCTGGCGGCACTTCAGGTAATGAATCCTGCTGTTCCTGAGACGAATTCGGCTCGGGTGATGCAAGGGTCTTCCTCGGGGATCAGGTGTGGGCGGGAGTGCTCGCGAATTGATCGGTGATCGCCTGGCAGAACGCGGGCAAGTCTGTCGGCGAGCGGCTAATGATCAAGTTGCCGTCAATGCAGACTTCCTGGTCTACGACGGTGGCGCCAGCGTTGCGAAGGTCGGTGCGCACACTGGGATACGACGTGAGCGTGCGATCCCGGACTACGTCGGTTCGCCCAGAGTCCACGGCCCATGGCAGATGGCAGCGACCGGCTTGCCGGATCGCACGAAGTCACGGACGAAGGCCACGGCTCATTCGCCGAGCCGCAACTTGTCGGGTTAATGCTGCCACCGGGCAGCACCCGGGCATCGAACTCGTCGACGGAGGCGTCTGCGACTGCTCGGTCCACCGGGAACGTGCCAGCCCGCTCGAGGTCGTGTTCGCGGGCCCGAATCTCGCCAGTCTTCAGGGAAAGCACCTGAACCTGCCCGCCCGCGCCTTCGACTGCCGCGCGCGGTCGTTCGAGTTCGACCTTCTCGACCCCGTCGGCGGCCAAGATGGCGACCTTGCGGCCTTGCAGTGGTTTGACATCTGTGATCCTTCCTTGGACGCATGGAAGTACCCCATCGGGGGCCGCGAATCACCGATCGCGCCATCCCCTGTCGCCGGTGATTGGCGCTTATTGGGTTGCCGCACTATCTTCCCCGGGGTGATGTCCTCAGCTGCTAGCGCAGTCGCGCGGTGGATCGCTCCCTTCCTGACTGTTGCAGCCGTTGCCTGCGTGGGTCTTGTTGCCGACCCGGTGCATGTCGGTCCCGCCCCGGCCGTGCGCCTGGCCGCCGATGAGGCAAACCCGTTGGCCCGAGCGCCGTTCTACGTCAATCCCACGTCAGCGGCCATGCGCGCCGCGCAGAGCGCCAATCCGCCGAGCCCCGGGGTGACCGCGATCGCGAACACACCGCAGGCGTATTGGATCGTCCCGGGCTCTTCCGCAGCCACGGTCGCGAAGTACACCGGTGACGCGCAGGCTGCCGGCGCCATGCCGGTTCTGGCACTCTATGGAATCCCACACCGCGACTGCGGCAGCTTCGCCGCGGGAGGCTTCGCGACGGGGGCCGAGTACCGCCAGTGGATCGACGGCATCGCCGCCGACCTGGGCCCGTCGCCGGCGGCGATCATCGTCGAACCCGATGCACTCGCCATGGCCGACTGCCTGTCAGGTGACCAGCGCCAGGAACGGTTCGACTTGATTCGCTACGCCGTCGACACGCTGACCCGCAATCCGGCCGCGGCCGTATACATCGACGCGGGCCACTTGCGTTGGCACAGTGCGGACGAAATGGCCGCCAGGCTCAACCAGGCCGGTGTGGACCACGCGCGAGGTTTCAGCCTCAACATCGCGAACTTCTTCACCACCGATGACGAAATTGGTTACGGCGAGGCGATTTCGGGGCTCACGAACGGTTCGCACTACGTGATCGACACGTCGCGCAACGGCGCCGGACCAGCGCCCGACTCCCCGCTCAACTGGTGCAACCCCAGCGGCCGAGCAATGGGTACTCCGCCCACCGCGGAAACTGGAGGCGCGCACGCCGACGCCTACCTGAGG
>JAODNL010000189.1 GCA_025465405.1 Pseudonocardiales bacterium
TACGAGCCACCGTCGGAGTGCACCAGCACCGACCCGTCAGCTTTGACGAGCAACAGCCTGGTGGCCAGCGGCAGATGCGCCGTCAGCCGGCCTACGTAGTCCACGCTGCAGCGGGCAATGACGAGACGCACAGGTCCGGAGGCTACCGGGGTGGGAATGTTCCCGGCCGCCGGCGGGTACCTACTTGAGGGGCACGTCAAGGAGGTTGTTTCATGGCTGATCAGCCAACGGTCCGGCTCAACAACGGGACCTCGATTCCTCAGCTCGGCTTCGGCGTCTGGCAGGTACCGAACGGTCAAGTCGTCGAGGCGGTCGCCGAGGCGCTCCGTGCCGGCTACCGGTCGATCGACACTGCCGCCATGTATCGCAACGAGGAGGGCGTCGGAAAGGCGATCGCGAACTCCGGTATCCCGCGAAACGAGCTGTTCGTCACGACCAAGCTCAACAACGACGCACACGGCCGGGACGCCGCTCCCCGCGCGTTCGAGCAGAGCCTGTCGCGGCTCGGTCTCGACTACATCGATCTCTATCTGATCCATTGGCCACTGCCGCGCAAGAACCTCTACGTCGAGACCTGGGAGGCGTTGGAGCTGCTGCATCGCGACGGCCGGGCGCGCGCCATCGGTGTCTCGAACTTCCAGCCGGCGCATCTGCAGCGAATCATCGACGAGACGGACGTCGTGCCCGCGGTGAACCAGATCGAGCTGCATCCGTACCTCGTGCAGGCTGAGCTGCGCCGCTTCCACGCGCGGCACCGCATCGCCACCGAGGCGTGGTCACCGCTCGCGCAGGGCGGCACGTTGCTGCGTGACCGGGTCATCACGACGACGGCGGAGAAATACGGCAAGACGCCCGCGCAGATCGTGATCCGGTGGCACCTGCAGCTCGGCAACATCGTGATCCCGAAGTCCGTGACGCCGTCGCGGATCCGCGAGAACATCGACGTGTTCGACTTCGAGCTCGCCGACGACGACGTCGAGGCGATCACCGCGCTGGACCGCAACGGCCGCACCGGCCCGCATCCCGATCCGGACAACCCGTAGCCACTTTTCCCCGCTGGCGGCCGATTTGAGGCCCCAGAACGGGCACCAGCGGGGAAACCTGAGCCGACCTAGCCACTTTTCCCCGCTGGGCGCCGATTTGAGGCCCCAGAACGGGCACCAGCGGGGAAACCTGAGGGGACCTAGCCACTTTTCCCCGCTGGGCGCCGATTTCAGGCCCCAGAACGGGCACCAGCGGGGAAAGGCTGGGCGACCAGGGTCAGGCGCGGGCCTGTTCCACGGCGTCGACGATCTGGCCCAGTACGTCGGTGATCTCGAAGTCCTTCGGGGTGAAGACCCGGGCTACCCCGGCCGCCTTCAGCGTCGCGGCGTCGGCGTCGGGAATGATCCCGCCGAGCACGACCGGCACGTCGTCCAGACCCGCGGCCCGTAACCCCGCCACGACCTCGGGCACGACGGACAGGTGCGAGCCGGACAGCACGGACAGGCCGACGACGTCGACGTCCTCCTCCACGGCCGAGGCGACGATCTGCGCGGGCGTGAGCCTGATGCCGGAGTAGACGACCTCGAAGCCGGCGTCGCGCGCCCGCACGGCGATCTGTTCCGCGCCGTTGGAGTGCCCGTCGAGCCCGGGCTTGCCGACGAGGAATTTCACCGGCCGGCCGAGCTGCTCGCCAAGCGCGCGCACCCGCCGCTGCACGTCGCTGAGTCCGCTCTCGTGGCCGCCGCCGCTGGCGGCCGCGACACCAGTCGGCGGGCGGTACTCGCCGAACACCTCGCGCAGCACACCGGCCCACTCGCCGACGGTGACGCCGGCCCGCGCGCACGCGAGCGAAGGCTCCATCAGGTTCTCGTCGGTCTTGGCGGCGTCCCGCAAGGTGGTCAGCGCCTCGTCGACCGCCGCCGCGTCCCGCCCGGCACGCCACCCGCGAAGGGCCTGCTTCGCGGATTCCTCGACGGCCGGGTCGACGGTCAGGATGCCACCGTCGGTGCCGCCGACCAGCGGGTTCGGCTCGGTCTCGGTGAACTTGTTGACGCCGACGACGACGTCCTCGCCGGACTCGATGCGCCGACGACGCAGGGCCAGCGACGACACCAGGGCGGACTTCAGATACCCGGATTCGACGGCCGCCACCGCGCCGCCCATGCCCAGGACCCGGTCGATCTCGGCCCGCGCGCCCTCCTTGATCGACGCCACCTTGGCCTCGACGACCTTGGAGCCGTCGAACAGGTCGTCGTACTCGAGCAGGTCGGACTCGTAGGCCAGCACCTGCTGCATCCGCAGCGACCACTGCTGGTCCCACGGTCTCGGCAGGCCGAGGGCCTCGTTCCACGCGGGTAGCTGGACCGCACGGGCGCGGGCGCCACGGGACGACGTGACGGCCAGCATCTCCAGCAGAATGCGGTACACGTTGTTCTCCGGCTGCGCCTCGGTGAGGCCCAGCGAGTTGACCTGCACGCCGTAGCGGAACCGCCGTTGCTTGGCATCCTGCACGCCGTAGCGTTCGAGCGTGATCTCGTCCCACAGCTGCCCAAAGGCCCGCAGCTTGCACATCTCCTCGACGAACCGCACGCCGGCGTTGACGAAGAACGAGATGCGCGCCACGACCTCGCCGAAGCGCTCCGGCGGCACCTGGCCGGAGTCGCGGACCGCGTCCAGCACGGCGATCGCTGTGCACAGCGCGAACGCGACCTCTTGCACCGGAGTCGCCCCGGCCTCCTGCAGGTGATAGCTGCAGACGTTGATCGGATTCCACTTCGGCACGTTCGCGACCGTGTAGGCGATCATGTCGGTGATCAGGCGCAGCGACGGAGCCGGCGGGAACACGTAGGTCCCGCGGGACAGGTACTCCTTGATGATGTCGTTCTGCGTCGTGCCGGACAGCTTCGCGCGCATGTCGGCCCGGTCGATGCCGGCGGCCTCGGCATGCTCGTCGGAGACCGTCAAGTAGAGCGCCAGCAGGTACATCGCCGGCGCGTTGATCGTCATCGACGTGTTCATCTTCTCGAGCGGGATCCCGTCGAAGAGCTGACGAAGATCCCCGACGTGCGAGATCGGGACGCCCACCTTGCCGACCTCGCCGCGAGCCAGCTCCGCGTCCGGGTCGTAGCCGGTCTGCGTCGGCAGGTCGAAGGCGACGGACAGGCCCGTCTGTCCCTTGCTCAGGTTGCGCCGGTACAGGGCGTTCGACTCGAGCGCGGACGAGTGGCCCGCGTAGGTCCGCATCAACCAGGGTTTGTCGCGGCTCTCGTCGGACGGGAACGGCATGATGCACCTCCAGGCAATTCGACAGAGTCTATTCGGGGTGCCCGGCGCAACCTACCGTTCGGTAATACTGTGGCCGACTTCGCAGGCGCCGCGCGGGCGGCGGTGAACCCGTCCCGATTGGATTCGTGCTCATGGGTATGCCCAGCGACCGCTACCGGTTCCGCTCGCAATGGCGGCTGGACGCAGCTGCCGACCGGGTCTACGCGGCGCTCGCCGACGTCGCCGGCTACCCGTCCTGGTGGCCGCAGGTGCGTGTGGCAACCCTGCTGGACGAGAGATCCGGCGAGCTGCGTTGCCGCAGCCTGCTGCCCTACGACCTGGTGTTCGTCGCCCGCCGCGACGTCGAGGATCCCGTCGAGCGGGTGCTGCGGGCGACGCTCGACGGCGACCTCACCGGCACGAGTCAATGGACGATCACGTCAGCGAATGGCGGGGCACTCGCCGTATTCGACGAGGACGTCATCGTGGGCAAGTCGCTGATCCGAGCGGCCGGTCGGCTGGCTCGGCCGGCGCTGCGGTTCAACCACGACCTGATGATGCGCTCGGGCGAGCACGGTCTGCGGCGCCACCTGGCGCCGGTCGGCGCATGATGTAGCCGTGGGTCCGTACGACATATCCGCGGAGCTGACCGCGCTGGCCGCGCTGGGTGTCATCGCGCTGGCCATGCGCTGGGTGTTCTCCTCGCCGCGTCGCCGCCGGACCGTCCCGGTGGACGCGGCGCAGTCAGGGGAACTCGGCCTGCTCACGGTGATCGCCAGCGGCCTGGCGCGCGCGGATGCCTTGCAGCGCAGGGCAGTCCTCGGCGAGGCGGGGATCCGCTCGTCGATGTCGCGGCGCCGCGACGGCACGATGGACGTGCTCGTATTCGGCGCGGACGCCGAGCGCGCCCGCGCGCTGCTCCAGCCGTAGTCAGCCGCCGAACGCCTCCGACTCGGTGCGCAGGACGTCGGCGCCGAGCGCGCGCAGCTGCTCCTCGAAGCGCACGTAGCCACGGTCGATGTGGTGGATCTCGGCTACTTCGGTGACGCCCTCGGCTACCAGCCCGGCGATCACCAGCCCGACGCCGGCCCGGATGTCGGTGGCCCGCACCGGTGCCCCGGACAGCCGCTGCTTGCCACGGATGACCGCGTGGTGCCCGTCGGTGCGCACGTCCGCACCCATCCGGGAGATCTCGTCGCAGAACATGAACCGAGCCTCGAAGAGGTTCTCGGTGATCATGGCCGTGCCGTCCGCGATGGACAGCAACGCTATAGCCTGAGGCTGCAGATCGGTTGCCAGGCCCGGGTAGGGCTGGGTCACGACGTAGAAGCTGCTGGTTCGGATGTCGATGGTGACTCGGAAG
>JAODNL010000203.1 GCA_025465405.1 Pseudonocardiales bacterium
CTGCGCGAGCTCGGTGACGCGACGGTGCTCACCGGCCACGGCCCCGAGCTGCCGCGGGCCGGCGAGGCGGCCGCCGCCTACCTCGCGCACCGCGAGCAGCGCCTGGAGCAGGTGCGCGCGGCGTTGGAGACCCTGGGCCCCGATGCGACGCCGCGCGCGATCGTCGAGCACGTCTACGTGGATGTCGATCAGGCCGTCTGGTGGGCCGCCGAGCTGTCCGTGCGCGCCCAGCTGGCTTACCTGCGCGCCTAGCCGCAGGTGCGCCGTTCACCGGTTCACCGGTTCACCGGTTCACCGGGCGCCGCGGGCCGGTTTACTGGGCGCCCGTTTACCGGGCGCCGGTTCCGCGGGCCGGTTTACCGGGCGCCGCGGGCGACCTTATTCCCCGCGCGCGACCGATCCCGGGACCAAAATCGGCTCCCAGCGGGGAAAGGTGCGTGCCAGCCGGTTCCCAGCGGGGAAGGGTGCGTCCCGCCCGGTTCCCAGCGGGGAAGGGTGCGTGCCAGCCGGTTCCCAGCGGGGAAAGGTGCGTTCCAGCGATCCAAGTGGCGGTCAGCGGGCTCGGCGGGCCAGCCGCTCGCGGTCGAGGATCACGACGCTCTTGCCCTCCAGCCGCAACCAGCCGCGGGACGCGAAGTCGGCCAGCGCCTTGTTCACCGTCTCGCGTGAAGCGCCGACGAGCTGCGCCAACTCTTCTTGGGTGAGGTCGTGCGTGACGCGAAGCTGCCCACCGTCCATCGAGCCGAAGCGCTGCGCGAGCTGGAGCAGCTGCTTGGCGACCCGCCCCGGGACGTCGACGAAGATCAGGTCGGCGAGCATCGTGTTGGTGCGCCGCAGCCGCCGGGCGACGACGCGCAGCAGCTGCATCGCGATCTGCGGGCGGTCCTGCACCCACTTCTGCAGTGCGGCCTTCGGCAGCCGGGCCAGCCGGGCATCGGTGACCACGGTTGCGGTGGCTGTGCGGGGGCCGGGGTCGAACAGCGACAGTTCGCCGAACTGGTCGGACGGACCCATCACCGCCACGAGGTTCTCGCGGCCGTCCGAGGAGCGCCGGCCGAGCTTGACCTTCCCGGAGAGGACGATGAACAAGCTCTCGCCGGCCTCGCCCTCGTTGAAGAGGGTCGCGCCTCGAGGAGCGTCGATGATCTCGAATTCACCGGCCAACGCTTCGACCGCTTCCGGATCGACGCCTTGGAACAACCCGGCCTTGCGGAGAACCTCATCCACGTCTAGCTCCTCTTCACCCGCTGCCCCGTGCGAGCCCCGTCACAGTCTCGCGCAGTGTAGGCCATCGCCGCGTACAAGCCCGGCCGGGCGGCGCCGGCAGGGCCTTTCGTTGATCAACAGGCAGGAGCCGGCTCGGACCTTGTTGAGCGTGCCTTGGTCGAGCGGCGCGTCCTGATCACGCAGGGCGGTCGCGGCTCGCGGAGCGGCGCAGCCGCCCGAAGCCCAGCCGCTGCCGGAACCGGGACAGCGCCGAGTCGGTGCCCTCGCGTACGAACGCGTCGAGCTCCTCGGGGCTCGCGTCGTCGAGGAACTGCTCGATGTCGCGCTCCTCGGCCACCTGGTTGAGCGGCTCCTCGACTCGCCCCATCAGGAGCATGAAACCGAGCAGCAGGAACGGGAACAGGAGCATCACGAAGCCGACCATGGTGCCTCCATTGTGCCGCACTGCCGGCGCCGGTTCGGCGAGCGCGATAGCCGGCATGTCCGTCCGCCCTCGTAGGCTGGCGGCGTGCCGACCACCGCCGAAACCCCACTTGCGCTGACCCGGCGCGCCCGCAAGATCAACCGGGTGCTCGCCGACACGTACCCGGACGCCCACATCGAGCTCGACTTCACCAACCCGCTCGAGCTTTCGGTCGCCACGATCCTGTCGGCGCAGTGCACGGACAAGCGCGTGAACGAGGTGACGCCCGCGGTCTTCGGCAAGTACCGCACGGCGGCCGACTATGCCAGCGCCGACCGCGCCGAGCTCGAGGACCTCATCCGGCCCACCGGGTTCTTCCGGAACAAGACGAACTCCCTGATCAAACTCGGTCAGGCCTTGGACGAGCGGTTCGACGGCGAGGTGCCGCACACCCTGGCCGAGCTCGTCACGCTGCCGGGCTTCGGCCGCAAGACGGCCAACGTCGTGCTCGGCAACGCCTTCGGCATCCCCGGTATCACCGTCGACACCCACTTCGGCCGGTTGGCGCGCCGCTGGGCGTGGACCGAGGAGACGGACCCGGTGAAGGTAGAGCACGCGATCGGTCGCCTGATCCCGAAGAAGGATTGGACGATCCTGTCGCACCGGGTCATCTGGCACGGCCGCCGGCTGTGCCATTCGCGTCGCCCCGCCTGCGGAGCATGTCCCCTCGCTCGGCTGTGTCCGTCCTTCGGCGAGGGGCCGACCGATCCGGCGGTTGCTGCGAAGCTGGTCCGCAGCGCGTCGCAGATGATGGAATCGATGGAGTGACGGACCTGCCACACCTTCCCCCGGTCGACGAGCTGCCCGAGTGGCTGCGCCGGCTCGCTGCGGCCGCGCGTGAGGTGACCGCGGCCGATCTGTCGCTGTTCCTTCCGCCGGCCGACGGCAGCGGCCGCGCGTCCGCGGTGCTGATGGCCCTCACCGAGACCGACGACGGTCCGAGCGTGCTGCTCATCGAGCGGGCCGCGGACATGCGCACCCACGCCGGCCAGGTCGCGTTCCCGGGCGGCGCGGTCGATCCCGTCGACCCGACGCATGTGTCGGCCGCGCTGCGCGAGGCCGAGGAGGAGGTCGGCCTCGACCCGGAGTCGGTGCACATCGTCGCCGAGCTGCCCGCGATCTTCCTGCCGCCGTCGGGGTTCGTGGTGACGCCGGTGCTGGCCTGGTGGTCGGACGTACACCCGGTAGCGCCGGTCGACCTGGCCGAGGTCGCGCACGTTGCGCTGGTGCCGGTGGCCGAGCTCAGCAACCCGGAGAACCGGTTCCGCGTCGTGCATCCGTCGGGCTGGTTCGGGCCCGGGTTCCAGGTCGGGGAGCTGTTCATCTGGGGCTTCACGGCCGGCCTGCTCGATCGGCTGCTGGTGCTCGGCGGGTGGACGCGGCCGTGGGACGAGACCCGCCATCGGCCGCTGCCGAGCGCTGTCTCCGGCATGCGCGTGGCGCCGCCGGGGCCGCCCTGACCCCGCGCCGGTACCGTCGCCACTATGGCCCGGTCCCGCTACGCCGCCGCGGCGGTGATCGTGCCCACCGCGATCGCGCTCGCGAGCTGCTCGAACACGCAGCCCTCGGTGAACCGTCGGCCGCAGAGCGGCTCGGCAACGGCGTCGATGGTCAACGGCATTCAACAAGTGACCGTGAAGGCCGGTGACACCTACCGATTCGACCCGTCCACTATCACCGTCCATCCGGGCAAGGTCCAGATCGTGCTGTTGAACACCGGCAGCGGGGCGCCGCACAACTGGTCGCTGCTCGGCCTGTCGGTGACGACACCGCTCGCGCCCTCGGGCGGAAGTCAGGCCGTGACGTTCACCGCGCCAGGCCCGGGCACGTACACGTTCGTCTGCACCATCCACCAGAGACAGGGACAGACGGGCAAGCTCGTCGTCCTGCCCGGCTGACGGCGGCCGATGTGAACGTGCTCGACGTCGTCATTATCCTGGCGGCAATCGCTTATGGAATAGGGGGATTCCGCAACGGCGCGGTAGTCGGCCTGTTCTCGATGACGGGCTTCTTCGGGGGTGCGATTCTCGGCGCCCAGCTGGCTGGGCCGCTCGGCTCACGGCTGGCCAATGGCCGGGCGCAGATCCCGGTCGCGATCGTGTGCGTGCTGTTCGTCGCGATGCTCGGCCAGCTGCTCGGTGTGTGGATTGCGGGACATATCAAGCGACGGATCGTGAAGGACACCGCGCAGGCCGTGGATTCGGGCATCGGGTCGGTGCTCGGCGTGCTGTCGGTGTTCGTCGTCGCATGGATGGTCGCGGTGCCGCTCGCGTCCTCGCCGTACCCATCGCTGTCGGCCGAAGCCAGCCACTCGCGGATCGTGCGAACCGTCAACGACGTCATGCCCAAGGATGTGCGCACGCTGTACTCGTCGCTACGCACGTTCCTCGACCAGAGCGGCTTCCCGCCGGTGCTCGGGGACCTGCCCTCGACGAGCATCATCAACGTCCCGCCACCGGACCCGTCGCTGTCGCCGGCGGTGCGCGCACGGGTGCAGCAGGCCAGCGCGTCGATCTTCAAGATCTACGGCGAGGCCCCCTCGTGCAGCCGAGGGATCGAGGGCACCGGATTCGTATACGCGCCGCACCGCATCGTCACCAACGCGCACGTCGTCGCCGGAACTACCCAGGTGGGCGTGCAGGTCTCCAAGAGCGTGACCCTGCCGGCCACTGTCGTCGTCTACGACCCTCGCCGCGACGTCGCCGTGCTCAATGTGCCGAGCCTGAACGCACCGGCGCTGCCGTTCTCATCCACTCCGGCTTCGCGCGGGGATCCCGCGGTGGTGCTCGGCTATCCCGAGGACGGTCCGTTCACAGTCAAGACGGCTCGGGTGCGTTCCAGAAACACCATTCAGGGAAACGACATCTACGGCAACCCTGGTGTGCGGCGCGATATCTACTCCATCCGCGCGGTGGTGCGCAGCGGCAACTCCGGTGGACCGTTGCTCGCTGACAACGGCAGCGTGCTCGGCGTCGTGTTCGCGACCGCACTGGATTCGAGCGACACCGGGTACGTCCTGACCGATTCCGAGATCGCGCCGGACATCTCGGCGGGACGGAGCGCGACCACGCCGGTCAGCACCGAGCGGTGCACGCCGGGTTAGCTCTGATAGAGCTTCGCCCAGCGGATCAGCTCGCCACTGACGAGTTCGGGGACCTCGTTGTGCGGGAAGTGGCCGACGCCGTCGAGCACCCGCCATTGATAGTCGCCCGTCACGTACTGGCCGGACCCCTGTGCTGTGGACGGCAGCACGCACCCGTCGAAATCGCCGTGCAGGTGCAGGACGGGCGCGGTGATCGGCGTGCGCAGCGAGTGCGCAAAACGCCGCCCGTCCCTGCGAATCTGCGAGCGCACCAGCCACCGGAAGTACTCGGACGCGCAGTACGCCACGGGATGAATGCGCATCGCTTCGCCGTAGCGACCGACATCGGCGACGTAGCCGGGCGTGCCACGCCACCGCGGGCCGGTCCAGCGGTCGAACAGTTCGTGGACGTACTGCCCGTCGCGGGCGAGCAACCCCTCGGGCCGCCGCGGTACCTGAAACGTCCGCAGCGCGTACGCCGACGCGCGACGCTGGGCACCGTCCCGGAGGCCGATCGCGGTACGCAGCCGCAACGGATGCGCGGCGCCGAGGATGGCCAGGCTGCGCACGACGCGCGGATGGTTTGCCGCCATGGTCCAGGCCAGCAGGCCACCGATGTCGCTGCCGACCACCATCGCGTTGCTCTCGCCCAGGGAGTTCACGAGTTGCGCCATGTCGGCGGCGAGGGTCGGTGCGTCATACCCGCGCGGTGGCTTGTCACTCGCGCCGTAGCCGCGAAGGTCGACCGCCACGGCGCGGAAGCCGGCGTCGGCGAGGTCGGTCAGCTGCCGATGCCACGCCCACCAGAACTGCGGAAAGCCATGCAGCATGAGGACGAGGGGCCCGGCGCCGACCTCGGCGACATGCAGCGCGATGCCGTTGGCGCGCACCATGCGGTGCGTCCACGGCCCGTCGACGAGGACGGCAGAACTGTCCGGCGCACCCGGCAGCGGACCGAAACCCATTCGCTGATCAGCTCCGCTTGGTATTCGCCTTGAGGTACGCAACGGTGTCCTTGCTCGTCGCAATCGTGCGTTGCGGCGCGCGTACGCGCTTGACCTTCCTGACGCCCATGACGGCCGACAACGCGACGAGAAGGAGCAGGAAGCCGAAGACGATCAGGTACGACAGCCAGCGCCACAGGCCGATCGTGACCAGCCCCTCGGCCAGCGCGATCAGCCCGAACGTCAACGAGAACACCAGGATGACAGCCGCCGCGGCGAAGAACCCGATGCCGGTTCCCGCATTCTTGACCGACGACTTCACCTCCAACTTGGCGAGTTCGATCTCGCTGTGCAGCAGGGTGGACAGGTGCGTCGACGCATCCGACACGAGCTGACCCATCGTCGGTTCGGCCGCGTGCCGTCCCGACGGAACGGTGGGTCCAGCGCCATTCGGTTGCGATGTCACCGTCACGGTGTCGGCTCCTCGTGCTGTCGTCGGCCGGGTTGCGACCGAATCATTCCAGCCTTCGCGGCGAAGTGACAGCGGATCCGGCGGACAGGAGGTCCCGCGCCTGGCGGGTGCGGATGTTCCCGATTGTCCGTTAGGGTCTCCGGCACACGGCGGGGAGGCCGGACCCCGCCCGGCCGCCTGGGGAGGCGGCATGCGTCGGTGGGCAGAGTTCGTGTTGCGACACCGCAAAACCGTCGTGGCGTTCTGGGGTGTCGTGCTCGTTGCGGGCATCATCCTGGCCGGCAAGACGACGAACAGGTTGACCGTCGACTTCTCGTTGCCCGGTCAACCCGGCACCGAGACGGCGCACAAGATCAAGCAGGCGTTCGGCACCGGCGGCGACACGAATCCGTATCTCGTCACCGTGACACTGCCCGACAGTCAGGCGATCACGGGCCACGAGGCGGAGGTGGCCCGCACTTTCGCCTCTGTGGAGCAGACCGGCCTGCGGGTCATCGACGAGGCGAACACCGGCGACAAGGCGTTCCGGACCAAGGACGATCGCACCGCTTACGCGCTGGTCTTCTACCGGTTCAACCCGTCGCCGAGCCAGAAGCTGCTGACCGACCCCATCCGGGCCGCCGCCGACAAGGCCAAGCCGGCCGGCGCGACGGTGGGCGTGACCGGCGAAGACACGTTGGCCACGGGTGGCGGCAACAACAGCGGTCCTGGGGTCCTCGGCGAGACCCTGCTCGGCGCGGTCGGCGCCCTGGCCGTCCTGGCCTTCGTGTTCGGCTCCTTCCTCGCGCTGCTGCCGCTGGTCGTTGCGGCCGTGTCGATCCTCGCGACGTTCGTGATGCTGCTGCCGATCACGTACGTGACCGATGTGTCGTTCATCGTGCAGTTCCTCGTTGCCCTGGTCGGCCTCGGCGTCGCCATCGATTACTCGCTGCTGCTCGTCACCCGATGGCGTGAGGAGCGAGATCACGGCCGCGACAACCACGACGCTGTCGTCGTCGCGATGAGCACTGCCGGCCATGCGGTCGTGTTCAGCGGCGTGACGGTCGCGATCGGGCTGCTGGCGCTGATCGTGTTGCCGGTGCCGTTCATGCGCAGCATGGGCTACGGCGGTGCGCTGATCCCCCTGGCCAGTGTGCTGACGACGCTGAGCCTCACCCCGGCGATCCTGGGTGGCATCGGTCCGCGCGTCGACTGGCCCAAGATCCGGCACGAGAACCGGGCCAGCCGGGCCTGGAGCCGGTGGGCCGCGGCCGTCGTCCGCCGGCGCTGGATCGCTGCCGGTATCGCGCTGGCCGCGCTGGCCGCGCTGATCGGGGTGTTCTTCGGGATCAAGATCGGCCTGGCGTCGTCCGGCTCGCTGGCCAAGAGCGGCTCCGCGTACCAGGCGCTCCAGACTCTCGAGAAGGGCGGCGTGTCGACTGGCACGCTGACCCCGATCGAAGTGCTCGTGCGCACCGATCAGGCGCATGCGGCGGCTGACCGGCTGGCCAAGGTCGAGGGCGTCGA
>JAODNL010000265.1 GCA_025465405.1 Pseudonocardiales bacterium
GAGCCGCGACATCGTGCTCTTCGAGATACCGGTCGCTTCCGCAACACCAGTGAGGGTCATCCGTCGTTGTGTGCGCAGTCGCTTGAGCCGGCCACCGACCTGGTCGAGCGCGGCGGCGATGTTCGCCGCTGAGGTGTTTTGCACGAGGCTCATCTGACTCCCGTTTCCCACAAACGGCAACGTCGGTAGGTGAATGGCCCACCGTGGCTCCAGCCTTGGAGCATGAGTCAATACGACGTGGTGGTCATCGGCGGAGGCGTCGCGGGCCTGTCTGCAGCTTTGGTGCTTTCGCGAGCCCGCCGCACGGTCCTCGTGGTGGACGCCGGTGCGCCGCGCAACGCCCCGGCCACCCACATGCACGGCTACCTCTCCCGTGACGGCATCCCACCCGCCGAGTTCCTGGCCGCGGGCCGCGACGAGGTGGCCAGCTACGGCGGCGACCTCGTCGACGGCACCGTCACCGACTTTGTGCCCGACGGCCGGAGCGGTTTCTGGTCCCTCCTCGCCGGCGGGCAGCGGATCTCGGCACGGCGACTGTTGGTCACGACCGGCTTGCGCGACGAGCTGCCGGACATCCCGGGGCTCCGCGACCGGTGGGCCCGTGATGTCCTCCACTGCCCCTACTGCCACGGGCACGAGGTCCGCGACCGCCAGCTCGGCGTCCTCGGTGGCACTCCGGGCGCCGTCCGGTACGCCCAAATCGTTCGCCAGTGGACCCACGACCTCGTCTACTTCACCCCGCCCGACATCCTCACCGCCGCCGAGCGGACCCAGCTGCTCGCCCGCGCCATCGGCGTCGTCGAAGGCAGCGTCGAACAGTTCGTCATCGACGACGCGGACCATCTGCGCGGCGTGCAGATGCACGACGGCTGTGTCATTCCTCGCGACGCACTGTTCGTGCCGCCCCGTTTCGTCCCGAACAACAACCTTCTCGTCGGCCTTGGCTGCGACGTCGACGCCGAGGGCTGGGCCGTCGTCGACATCACCGGACGCACCAGCGTCGCCGGGGTCTGGGCCGCGGGGAACGTCGTCGATCCGCGCGCCCAGGTCATCACCGCCGCAGGCGCCGGCTCCGCGGCCGCCATCGCCCTCAATGCCGACCTGGTCGAGGACGACGTGCGCAACGCCGTCCGCGATCTCGACCACGGCGTCCCGCCTCGACCCACGACGAACGCCCACCCGAAGGAGTCACCATGACCACCCCACCGCCCAACCCGGACCCCGCAGCCAGTTCCCGCCCCGGCGCCGCTGGACCGCCGACGAAGCACCAGCTGGCCCTAATGATCTGGCTGGCCGTCTTCCCGACCCTCACCCTCCTCAACCTTGCCCTCGGTGACTGGCTCCGCACGCTGACACCGGTCGTGCGCACGTTCGTGCTCGCGACCATCGCCGTCCCCATCGTCATCTACGGACTGATGCCACAGCTGCACCGGCTCCGCGAACGAGTCTTGGCACGCATCGCCAGCAGCTGAGCGATGACGACGGCGAGCGGTCGCTTTGCCCAGGGTTCGACCGACCTGGCGCTGGTGATCTCGCTGCGCGGGCCGTTGGTCCCTTACCCAGTCCGCGAGGCGCCCCCACGCTGGCCGGGAGCCGCGGAGATAGCACCTCGGATGTGCGCAGTACATCCGGGCCACCGAAGCACCGACCACGATGACGGGATACGTAATGACGACGCCACGTACAGCCCTGCCGATGTATCCAGTGCAGTTCGGGGTCGATTATCCAGATCGCGAACTGAACAGGCTCACGTCAGCCTTTCGGATCTTTGTTGCACTACCGATCCTGATCGTGCTCGGCACCGTGTCCGGCAGCGTCACTGTGTGGTCTGGGGAAAGGGCCGTCGTGGCGTTGGGCGCGGGCGGCCTGCTGTTCTTGGGTCCGCTGCTCATGATCCTCTTTCGGGGCAAGTACCCGCGGTGGTGGTTCGACTGGAACTTGGAGTTTCAGCGATTCAACAACCGGGTCGTGGTGTACCTCGCGCTGATGGACGACAGGTACCCCTCGACGGACGAACAACAAGCCGTGCATCTCGACTACGCCTATCCGGACGTCTCCCGTGACCTCAACCGATGGCTACCTCTGGTCAAGTGGCTGCTCGTGATCCCGCACTTCATCGTGCTCTTCTTTCTGTGGATTGGGGCAGTGGTCGTGATCGTCTTGGCCTGGTTCGCGATCCTTTTCACTGGCCGTTACCCACTCGGGATGTTCCGGTTCGTGGAAGGCGTCCTGCGCTGGGGTCAGCGGGTCACCGCTTACGCGTTTCTGCTGGTCACCGACAGCTACCCGCCGTTCAGGCTCGCCGCGTGATCACACTGCATCCGATTGGTAGAGGCCCCATGCTTGCCCGCCTCGGCCAGGTGATCGTCCGACAACCGCTGGCTGGTGATCGGCCGTCTCAAGGGAGCGAGCCGGTGACCCCTATGACGTTCGTTTGCGGGAGGATCAACCGCTCGAGAACGATCCATCTGCGTTGCGCCGCGACATTCACGCGAAGTGGGTTGAGTCTTTGAAAGGCGTCCGGGACGGGCTGACGAGCAGCGAGATCGCCTTCGAGGCCGAGTTCAAGCGCCCGAGCACTGTGCCGCCCGCAAAGGCGGAGGCGAGCCGCTAGGCCGCAGTCGCATGTGAGTGCCCCGGATTAGCCGGTGGAGCGGTCGGTCCGCTTCGCTCACCACATCCGCTTGGACTACTCGATCAATTCCCGATGTGCACAGTCCGCGGATAGTTCGGGGAAGGTCCTTCTCGGCGGGTACTAGCAGGGCGCGCAAGCGACTGCGATGGCGTCAATCTCCACCAAGATCCCGCGCAGGCTCGTGGCCACGGTGGTCCGGGCGGGTAGCGGGCTGGTAAAGAATTCCGCGTAGAGCTCGTTGAAGCGCGTGAACGTAGCAAGATCTGCTAGGAATACTCCCACCTTCACGACGTTCGCGGCGGTGGTGCCGGCAGCGGTGAGCACTGCGGATAGGTTGGCAAGCGCCTGTCTTACCTGCGCATCGAACCCCTCCACGACCTGCATGGTCGTCGGGTCTACCGGCCGCTGGCCGGAGATGAAGACGAAGCCATTTGCCTTGACGGCCTGGGAGTAAGGGGCAACGGGCATCGGCGCTGCTTCGGTGCTCACGATATCGATCATGCAGCGGCTCCTGGTGTGAATGATGCTAGTCAGATACTGCGGCGCATCGCGTCGACGGAGATCCTGCTGACGATCTGGCTGCCGGCGACGCCGTAGACCTCGTGCTGGAGATCCATCCAGACGCAGATGTGGATGGGCAACATCCGGACTCGATCGCCGACGCACAGGTGTTCGTCGTCGGGTAGTTGCAGGACGCCGTGCTCCTCGGACAGTCGACTCACCCGGGCATCCGGGATCTCACGCGGATAACCGAAGCCGTGCTGCTCGATGCGAGTCGGCGTCAACGTCTTGTTGCCGGCGTCGAAAACGGCTCGGCCGGGTCCGACACTGACCACCGTCGTCAACATGCTGGCGGCGAGTTGGTCCGGGGTGCAGGCGTAGCAGGTGACAGTGCGCAGGTCGTTCAGGATGTACGTGCCGGGGCGAATTTCGGTTATGCCGTCGGCTGCGGTCAAATAGGGCGCGGTGAGTGTGGAACCGGCGCTGACCACGGTGATCTCCAATCCGGCCTGCTCTGCGTGGTACCGGGCGTCGGCCAGCAGGCGCGCTTCGTTCCGCGCAACGGCCGCAATCTCGGGCTGGGTGTGCACATCGTGTGCGTGACCCGCATGGGTCAGCAGGCCGACAACCTGTAAGCCGGGAAGCGCCGCGATGCTGCTGCCGAGGGTTCCCGCGTGCTCAGGCGGTATCCCGACACGGTGCATGCCGGTATCGATCTCGAGCAGGACCGGGATGTCGTGGCCGGCATCGACTGCCAGCCGGCTGTAGCCCTCCGCAATCTCGTACGAATCGGTCACCATGGTGAGCACGCCGGCGGCAACCATGTCCCGCAGCCTCCGCAACTTCGATTCCCCGAAGATGGGGTACGCCAGCGTCAGGTCGGTGATACCCCCTGCGAAGAAGGTCTCTGCCTCTCCGACGGTTGCCACGCACAGGCCGACCGCTCCTGCTTCGATCTGCTGGTCTGCAATTGCGAGGCTCTTGTGGCTCTTGGCATGCGGCCGCAGCGCCACCCCCGCACGGCGGGACAGTGCAGCCATTCTGCGGACGTTGCTGTCGAGAATGTCGAGGTCGACCAGCAGTGCGGGCGTCGCCAGGCGAGGGTCGTCCAGGGCGATCGGCACGTCGATGGCGGGGTCCAACGGCAGCGCCGGGCGGATCGTTGGTGCCGATGCGGAGCTCACCGGAATTCCATCATCACCAGGCAGCGGGTGTGCTTGGCCAGGGTTTGGTAGGTGTGCTCGACGTCGCCTGGAAAGGAGACGAGATCACCTGGGTCGAGCGCTTCTTCTTCGCCGACCGGGCCGACACGAATCTTTCCCGACAGCACCAGCAGGTGTTCGACAGAACCGTCATGGTGTGGCTTCGCGTGGCGAACCTGCTTCTCGGGCTCGGTCTCCAGCAACGTGACGTCGACTCCGCTGAGGGAGCGTAGGGAGAGCAACTGCTGCACCTGATACGCGTGGGTGGCCGATTGGATGGGGGTTCCCTCGCTGGCGCGCAGCACCCGGATGCGGCGGTTGTCCGCGCCGAGCAATGCGCCGACCGGCACGTCGAAGGCGCGCGCAATCGCCCACATGGTCTCCAGGTTCGGGTTCGCCTGTCCGCTTTCGAGTTGCGCCCACGTTGATTTCCCGATCGAGGCGGCGGCTGCCGCCTCGGCCAGGCTCCATCCTCTGCGGGTTCGCAACTGCCTGACCTTCGAGGCAACGATGGCGACCAGTCCGTTCTCCGGATCAGTCGGTGATTCATCGTTCGCCAACACGCCGTCCGTCAAAATAGTTCTCCCGTCCCGTTGACCGAACGTCTTCGAACGTGCAACATACCAACGAACCGGACGTGTAGTCCAGTTAACCGGACGGAAACAATTCAGGAAGAAGGTAAGCGTCGTGGTCAAGATGAAGCGTCTGTGTCTCGCAGCCGTAGTAATCGGCGTGGCTGCCCTGGCCGCGGCCTGCAACAGCTCAGGTGGATCGGCCAGCGCCAATGCCGGCGCAACCGTTGCCGCCAAGGCGGTCCTGCCCTCGGACACCAGCGGCGTTCCCTACGTCGCGAAGTTCAGTTGGGGGACGTTCAAGCTCGCCCCCCGCATCATCGCCAAGATCAACGCCCATCAGCCTCTCAACTTCGTGTACTCGATCTCGGACTCCGGCCAACCGGTGTTCAGCGCGGCGATCCAGTCGGGCTTCAACGACGGTGTCGCGCAGGCCGCGAAGACGTTCGGTTATCCGTTGAAGGCGAAGATGATCGGCCCGGTGGGCGGGGGCAACCAGAAGCAGATCTCGCAGATCCAGACCCTGCTGAACTCCAACCAGATTGATGTCCTGGTCTTCAACGCCGCCCAGCCCGGGCCGTTCATCGACATCCTGAACCAGGTTATGGCTGCCGGCGTGCCGGTGTGGGGCACCGGCGGAGACAGCCCGCAATCTCACCGGATCGGATTTTTCGCACTGAATGAGGAAAACGCCGGCAAGCAGGCCGGTCAGCTCGCGGGCCAGTGGGCCAAACAGCACAACCTGCCTGTGCGAAAGGCTGCAGTCTTTGCCGGTGATCCGTCCGGGCCCTGGGCTCAGTCGCGCATGAAGGGCTTCATCGAAGGGCTGCACTCAGTTCTGCCGCAGGTGCAGCTGGTCAACAGCGTGTCCAACCCGCTCAACACGGGCTTCGATTCGCCCACCGTCTACTCCGACTCGAAGTCGTTCATCCTCGGGCACCCGGACGTGCAGCTGATCTTCCATACCGACCAGGGGGTACAGATGGTGGGCAAGGCGATCGCCGACACCGGACGTACCAACAAGACGTGGGCGGTCGGGTTCAACCTCAGCCCGGAGATCCTCAACTACGTCAAAAGCAACCAGATCCTGGTCACCATGGGGCAGAACTGGCACGGCCAGGCGGCCACCGCGGCCAACGCCGCGGCCGAGTTCCTCTTCAAGGGCCAGGTCATCGCCGGCTTCCACGCCGCGACGCCCTACCCGGTGACCCCGGCGACCCTTACCGACGCGTTCAAGACGCTCAACTCGGGCGGCGCGTAACCGAGGACGGGTGCGGGCCAGGAGCTGCGCCGTGCCGGCCCGCACCCGGACCACCCCAACCACCGAACCAGCGAGAGAGGACCGGTCAGTGACGCTCGCCTTGGACAGGGCCCGAACCCGCGGTCGTGATCAGCTACGAGTACTCAATCCCCGCATCATCGGCCTGTTGCTGGCAATCGTGGCGGCAACGGCGGTCTTTCAGGCCAAGAACGCCAACTTCCTGACCGTCGCAAACGCCCTCACGCTGCTGCAGTCGATGTCCGCGCTCGTCATCCTGTCGATGGGATTGACGTTCGTGATCCTCACGGGCGAGATCGACCTGTCGGTGGGCTCCATCTTCGGCCTGACGCCGATGGTGACCGCATTGCTGTGGGTGCACGGGATCGCCATGCTGCCCTCGGTCCTGATCGGGCTCGCGCTGGGGTGTGCGATCGGCCTGGTGAATGGCTTCATCGTCACCCGCTGCGACATCCCGTCGTTCATCGTCACGCTCGGGACGATGAACATCGTCTACGGCGCCACGCTGCTGATCAGTGGTGCGAGCAGCGTCGACCCGAACTACCCGGCCAGCGGCAAGCCGGTACCACACGGGCAGTACCAGCTGTTCCGAGACTTCGCGGCATCGCAGGTGATTTCGAAGCTCCCCAGTCAGATCTGGTGGTTCCTCGGAACCGCGATCGTGCTCTGGATCCTGCGGCACCGGACGATCTTCGGATTCCGGCTGATCGCGATCGGAGGAAGCGTCGAGTCGGCGCGCACCGCGCGCGTCCATGTCTCCCGTTATCTGATAATCGTCTTCGTCCTCGCCGGGCTGTTCGCGGCGCTGGCCGGGATGTTGGAATTCTCCTTCCTCGGCTCCACGGACCCCAATGCTGGGCAGAACCTGCTGTTTCCGGCCTTCGCGGCCGTCATCGTCGGCGGTACCAGCTTGAGCGGTGGCGTCGGAACGATCGGTGGCACGGTCATCGGTGCCGTGCTGCTCTCCATCCTGGACAACGGCCTCTCGCTGATCGGCGTGGGTTCCTACACGCAGCTGATCTTTGTTGGCGGAATCACCGTCGCCGCCGTGGCGCTCGACCGCTGGACGACGTCGCGGCACCAGCCTGGCGTATACCGCGTATGACTGGCTCATCGACACTCGTCCTGCGCGGCATCCATAAGCACTACGGAGACACCCGGGCGCTCGACGGTCTGGACCTGCGTGCCCACGGCGGGGAGATCCTCGGTGTGGCCGGGCCCAACGGCGCAGGTAAGTCGACCTTGGTCAAGGTGCTGGGTGGCGAAATCGGATACGACAGCGGGGACCTCACGTTCGCGTCGCGCTCCGGAACCGTCTCATCGGCGCGACCCACCGCGGCCGTCGTGCATCAGGAGACCAGCCTCTTCCCCAACCTCACTGTCGCTGAGAACATCTGCGTGGCGCGGACCGAGCAGGGTTGGCGCTACCCGCGAGCCGAAGACCGGGAGATCGAGCTACTGGCAGAGATGCATTTGACGCCGTACGCGAACCGGCCGGTGTCGCGGTGTTCGCTCGTCGTCCGCCAGCTCACCGAGATCGCGCGGGCGCTGCTCGTCGGTGACGCCGACGTGTTCCTATTCGACGAGCCGAATTCCGCACTGACCAGCGAGGAATCCGAACTCCTCTTCCAGCACATGGTCCGACTGCGGGACGAGGGTCGGGTGGTGCTACTGGTGTCGCACCGGCTGTCGGATCTTGTCGACTACTGCGACAGCGTCATAGTCGTGCGTGACGGGCGCGTGGCGCAGACTCTGCGGGGCGAGGACCTCACCGAGGTCCGCATCGCCGAGGAGCTGGTAGTCGGCGTCGACGTGCACGCCGAGCACGATCTCGGCCTCACCCGCACTCGGGCCAGCGGTGGCCGAGACGACGGTGCGGTGCAGCTGCGCGACTGGACCCACCGCGGCAATCAATTCCGAGACGTCAGCTTCGCAATTCCGCGCGGACAGGTGACCGCGCTGGTTGGCGCGGAAGGATCCGGCGCCCGGGAGCTACTGCGCTCGCTCGCGGGGCTGGAGGCCACCGCCGGAACGATGGCGGCCGAGGACGGTGCCAAGGTCAGCCCGGCCGAGACCGAATACCTGCCGGCGGAACGGCAGATCAGCCTCTTCTCCAACCTCGACGTCGGTCAGAACATCATTGCCCGGCTAGGCGCGCCGCAGATCGCCAACCGGTGGGGATTTCTGCGCCGGCAAGCGGCGCGCGAGTTGGAGCAGGAACTGTCGACCCGGTTCCGGGTCCGCAGCCCGGGTTTGCGTTCCTCTATCCGGGCGCTCAGCGGTGGCAATCAGCAGAAGGTCGCGATCGCTGCCGCCGTGGCGAAGTCCCCGACCCTGCTTGCTCTAGAAGAACCGACACGGGGTGTCGACGTCGGCAGTACCGCCGAGATCTACCGGCTGCTACGCGCCTACGTCGAGGACGGCGGGTCGGTGGTCTGCTACTGCACGGAGATCCCCGAAGTATTCGAACTGGCCGACAGCGTAATCGTGTTGAGCGAAGGCGTGATCGTCGGCCAACACGACGCGAACGTTTTCGACGATATCTCCACCCTGGCGCACCGGATCGCAGAGGACGCCGCCGGGTCGCGCCGCAACCAGCTAAGCCCACTCACCGCGCATCGAGGCGCGGACTAGGACGTATACGATGACACGCCTCCCCAAGACCGAAGCCGCGTTCAGGCCGTTTCCTCAAGCCGGTGCCCTCGCCACCGTCGAGGCCTGCCTCGACCGGATCCGGGAATTGAACCCTCAGCTCAACGCGCTGCTGTCGGTCGAAGAAGTCGGCGCCCGGCGCCGCGCTGAGGAATGTGACGCCGCCGCGCAACACGGCAACCAGTTGGGTGTTCTCCACGGGATGCCGATCGTCCTGAAGGACAACATCGACGTCGAGGGATTCGTCACCTCTAACGGGTCGCCGGCAACCGCGCGCACGCCTACGGTCGATTCAGTCGCGGCTGCGCGTCTGCGCGCCTCCGGGGCGATTCTGCTGGGCAAGGCGCACCTCGACGAGTTCGCCCTCGGCGCCACCGGCACGAACGCGCACTTCGGACGGTGTGCCAATCCGTGGGACCCGGAACGAGTACCCGGTGGTTCCAGCGGCGGTTCAG
>JAODNL010000270.1 GCA_025465405.1 Pseudonocardiales bacterium
TCGAGCGCGTCGACCGCCGCAGACAGCGACTGCCGCGCATCGGCGCTGCCGCGCTTCACCGGGATGTGTCCCATGGCGCGCATCGCGGCGCCCACGACCGGGACCGTGAAGATCGTGTCCTTGGCGAGGAACCGAGGCGTGCGGGCCGCGTCGATCACCATCTTCGCGACGAGGAACGGGTCGACGTGCGAGACGTGGTTGACCACGAGGATCGCCGGGCCACGCTGCGGCATCCGGTCGAGATTGCGGTACTTGTTCCTGATCAGCAGCGAGGATGGCGGGTAGAGGACCAGCCACACGATGCGCCAGACCGCACCGAGCCGCTCCCCGCGTCCGGGTCTGCGCAGCTTCGCAAGCCTGGCCAACCTTCATTCCTCTCCGTTGCACAGCGTCGGCGATCCGCGAGCAGTCTGCCGTATCGCCTGGTGGACTGGCAGCCATTCGTAGAATCGACGTGTGCGTTGGACCGTGCTCATACCGGCTAAGTCTCTGCCCGAGGCCAAGTCGCGCCTGGCCGACTTCAGCGCAGATGCGGCCGCGCACGCCAGGCTGGTGCTGGCGATCCGCGCCGACACGATGGCCGCGGCCCGTGCGGCGCACAACGTGGCCCGGCTGGTCGTCGTCGCCGACCGGCCCGGCGCGGCAGTCGATGGCGCCGACGAGGTGTTGGTGCAGATCGGCCAGGGGTTGAACGCGGCGCTGCGTGAAGGCGCTGCGCATGCCCGCGCCCGCTGGCCCCGAGACGGCATCGCCGCGCTCGTGGGCGACCTGCCCGCACTGCGCGCCGATGAGCTGGCCGACGCGCTCGACGGCGCCGCGCGGGAAGAGCACGCGTTCGTCGCCGACGCGGCTGGGACCGGCACGACGCTGCTGACCGGGCGGCCCGGCCGGGAGCTGGAGCCCGCGTTCGGCGTCGGGTCCGCGGTGCGTCACGGGGCGCGGGCCACGGCGCTGGAAGCCGGCCCCGGACTGCGTCACGACGTCGATACCGACGCAGATCTCCGACAGGCGCTGGAGCTCGGCGTGGGTCCGGCGACGCTTGCTGCGACAGCGCCGTCACAGCACGTTCACCTCGATTCGGCATGATGGCGTCATGACTGGACCGCAGGCAGCAGAGGCAACGCCCCGCGACCTGCTGGCCGTCCAGCGCGATGTCACGCAGCTGCCGATCGATCCGGCGGACTCGGTTCCCGGCGGCGATCTCGATGTCGCGACGTACGCGGCGCCCGACCTGCCGTCCGATCGCTTCAGCAACCGCGAGCTGTCCTGGCTGGCGTTCAACGCCCGAGTGCTCGCGCTCGCCGAGGATCATCGCCAGCCGCTGCTGGAACGGCTGAAGTTCCTGGCGATTTTCGCGAGCAACCTGGACGAGTTCTACATGGTGCGCGTCGCCGGTCTCAAGCGTCGCGCCGACATGGGCCTGCAGATCTCGTCGGCCGACGGCCTGTCGCCCCGCGAGGTACTGGGCACGCTCGCGCAGCGCACCCGCGAACTCGCCCTCGAGCACGCTCAGTGCTTTCGCGACGACGTCCAGCCGGCGCTGGCCCGTGAGGGAATCCACATCCGCCGGTGGGACGCGCTCGACGACGAGGAGAAGTCGCGGCTGGGTAGCTACTTCCGGTCGAAGGTCTTCCCGGTACTGACGCCGCTGGCCGTCGATCCGGCGCATCCGTTCCCGTACATCTCCGGCCTGTCGTTGAACCTCGCGGTGCTGGTGCGCGACTCCGAGGGTGGCGCGCACCGGTTCGCGCGCGTCAAGGTGCCCAACAACGTGCCCCGTTTCGTGACCGTGTCACAGACATCGGTCGAATCCGAGTTCCTGCCCCTCGAGGACCTCATCGCCGCGCACCTGTCGATGCTGTTCCCCGGCATGGACGTCGTGGAGCATCACCTGTTCCGGGTCACCCGCAACGCCGACTTCGAGGTCGAGGATGACCGCGACGAGGATCTGCTGCAGGCGCTCGAGCGCGAGCTGGTGCGTCGCCGGTTCGGTCCCGCGGTCCGGCTCGAGGTCACCGACGACATCGACGACGAGGTGTTGGACCTGCTCGTCAGCGAGATCGACGTGCATCGCGCGGACGTGCAGCGGGTACCCGGACTGCTCGACCTCAGCGCGCTGTGGCAGATCTACGACGTGGAGCGTCCGGCGCTCAAGCACCGGCCGTTCGTACCCGCGACGCACCCGCGCTTCGCCGAGGGCGAGACGCCGAAGTCGGTGTTCGCCACGCTGCGCGACGGCGACGTGCTGGTGCATCACCCGTACGAGTCGTTCGCGACGAGCGTGCAGCGGTTCATCGAGCAGGCCGCGGCTGATCCGCACGTGCTCGCGATCAAGCAGACGCTGTACCGCACGTCCGGTGACTCGCCGATCGTCGACGCGCTGATCGACGCGGCCGAGGCCGGCAAGCAGGTGGTGGCGCTCGTCGAGATCCAGGCGCGCTTCGACGAGCAGGCCAACATCAAGTGGGCCCGTGCGCTGGAGCGGGCCGGCTGCCACGTCGTCTACGGCGTCGTGGGCTTGAAGACGCACTGCAAGACGGCCCTGGTCGTGCGCCAGGAAGGCACCCAGATCAAGCGCTACGCCCACATCGGGACCGGCAACTACAACCCGAAGACCGCGCGCCTCTACGAGGACCTGGGCCTGTTCACCGCCGACGACGCGATCTGCGCGGACCTCACCGACCTGTTCAACGTGCTGACCGGCTACTCGCGCCAGACCGAGTACCGCTCACTGCTGGTGGCTCCGCAGGGCATCCGCGCCGGCCTGATCGATCGCATCGAGCAGGAGATGGAGCACGCCCGGGCCGGCCGCCCGGCGCACATCCAGTTCAAGACCAATCACCTCGTCGACGAGCAGACGATCGACGCGCTGTATCGGGCGTCGAAGGCCGGCGTCCGGATCGAGCTGCTGGTCAGGACGTTCTGCACGATCCGTGCGGGCGTTCCGGGCCTGTCCGAGAACATCACGACTCGCTCGATCCTCGGCCGGTTCCTCGAGCACTCGCGGGTGTACTACTTCGGTGGCGCGGGTGAGCCCGAGTACTGGATCGGTTCGGCCGACCTGATGCACCGCAACCTGGACCGCCGCGTCGAGGTGCTGTGCCAGGTGTCGGACCCGCAAGCGCGTGCGCACCTGCGCGACTTCCTCGATGGCGCATTCTCACCACGCACGGCCGCGTGGGACCTGCAGCCCGACGGCAGTTGGATCCGCGCGAGCGGTAATGAGCAGATCGACCTTCAGGAGCTGCTGATGAAGCGGCTTGCCGACCGAGGCGAGTAGCGCAGTTGTCCGTGCCCCAGCTCGTAGTGGCCGCTGGTGGCGTCGTCTGGCGAGGACGGCACGGCGACATCGAGATCGCGCTCGTCCACCGACCGCGTTACGACGACTGGTCGCTGCCGAAAGGAAAGCTGCTCGCGGGCGAGCCTGCTCTCACGGCGGCGGTCCGCGAGGTCGGAGAGGAACTCGGCGCCACCGTGGCCGTATCGCGGCGCATCGGACGGGTGCAGTACGACGCCGGACCCATCCGCAAGGACGTCACCTACTGGGTGATGCGCTACCTGGGCGGGTCGTTCACCCCGTCTGACGAGGTCGACGCCGTCGAGTGGTTGACGCCCGGCCCGGCCCGCGACCGGCTGACCTACGACGTCGACCGGAGCGTCCTGGACGACTTCGCGGCGCTGCCGGTGCCCTACTCGGTGATCGCGCTGGTCCGGCACGCGAAGGCCGGCAAGCGCAGCGACTGGCGCGGTGACGACGCCTCTCGCCCGTTGGACACGGTCGGGCACCGGCAGGCGGAGCGGCTCGCGCAGTTCCTCACGTGTCTCGCACCCGACGAGATCCTCTCGGCGGACCTGACCCGATGCATCCAGACCGTCCAGCCGTTGGCGGATCGGCTCGGTCTCAAGGTTCGCGTCGACCACGTCTTCTCCGACGAGTCCTACCGGCGATCGCCGTCCACCGTCGAGACCGCTCTGTTGACGTTGGCCAAGCCGGGCAGGGTGACGGTGATCTGCAGCCAGGGAGTCGCAATACCGTCGCTGCTCGATGCACTGGGCACCGGCGCCGCGTCGCCCGAGACGCGCAAGGGCTCCGTGTGGGTTCTGTCGTTCGTCGACGGCGACGTGATCGCGGCGGACTACTACGACGAGCGATCGATCCGCTGACGCACTGACGGCGGGTGCCGGCGCGAGCGCGCCGGTACCCGCCGTCAGGTGCGTGAACTGATATCTAGCGGCTGGCCTTCTTGGCCGGGGCCTTCTTCGCGGCCGCCTTCTTGGCGGGGGCCTTCTTCGCAGGCGCAGCCTTCTTGGCCGGCGCCTTCTTGGCCGCCACCTTCTTGGCGGGGGCCTTCTTCGCAGGCGCAGCCTTCTTGGCCGGCGCCTTGGCGACCTTGCGGGCGCCACTGGTGATTGCCTTGAACTCCGCGCCGGCGCGGAAGGCCGGGACGGCGGTCTTCTTGACCCGCACGGCGGCGCCGGTGGCAGGGTTGCGGGCCATGCGGGCAGCACGCTCGCGCTTCTCGAAGATGCCGAATCCGGTGAGCGCCACCCGCTCACCCTTCGACACGGCGGCGTAGACGGTGTCGATCACAGCATCCAGTGCGG
>JAODNL010000274.1 GCA_025465405.1 Pseudonocardiales bacterium
CGCAGTTCGGTCCCGACATAACGTTCCTAGGCGTCGACCGGTGCGACTGGGCGGACGCCTCGACCTATGCCGACGCCGATGTCGTGATCATGGGTGCCCCGTTCGACGGCGGCACGTCCCACCGCGCGGGTACCCGGTTCGGCCCGCAGTACATCCGGCAGACCTGCTACCTGCCGCATGACGGATCGCGGCCGTCGCTGGCGATGCGCGTCGACGGCCTGCGGGACCTGCGCGTGTACGACGCCGGTGACGTCGAGCTGTTCTCCGGCGACGCGGCTCGATCGGTGCGCGACCTGCAGGAGGCCGTGCACGCGGTGACCGCCACCGGTGCTATCCCACTCGTTCTCGGCGGAGACCACACGATCGCCTGGCCCGACGCCGCGGGCGTCGCGCAGCACCTCGGCCAGGGGCGCATCTCGATGATCCACTTCGACGCGCACGCGGATACCGGCAACATCGAGTTCGGCTCGCTCATCGGGCATGGCCAGCCGATGCGCCGGCTGATCGAGTCCGGCGCGCTGCGCGGCGATCGCTTCTTGCAGATCGGGCTGCGCGGCTACTGGCCGCCGCCGGAGACCCTGGACTGGATGGCCGACCAGGCGATGCGGTCCTACGAGATGAGCGAGATCGGTGCGCGCGGGCTGGAGGAGTGCCTCACCGAGGCGTTCGGCATCGCGATGGACGATTGTGACGGCGTCTTCCTGTCCGTCGACATCGATGTCTGTGACCCTGGCCACGCGCCGGGCACCGGCACGCCCGAGCCCGGCGGACTGACGGCCCGTCAGCTGCTCGACTCGGTGCGCCGGATTGCGTACGAGCTGCCCGTGGTGGGTATGGACGTGGTTGAGGTCTCGCCTCCTTACGACCACGCGGAGATCACGTCCTTTCTCGCCAACCGGGTGGTTCTGGAGGCGCTGACCGGGATCGCGCGCCGCCGCCGCGACCACGCGGACGGCACCACCTGGGATCCGCGCCGGCCTCTCCTCGAGGGTCGCTAGCGCTACTGGTGGGTAGGTGAGAAGGCGTCCAGTGAAGACGGGAACCTACGCTAACGTAAGCGTAGGTTCCGTAGGCCGACCGGAAGGCTGAGCCCATGACCCTGCTCGAATCTGCAGACACTGCCGCAGGCCGGGACGCCCGGCTGCTCTACGAGCTGGAGCCGGTCGTCGCGGCCAATCTCGACCGCCACCTAGGCGTCGCCAAGGAGTGGCATCCGCACGACTACGTCCCGTGGAGCCGCGGGCGGGACTTCGCATTCCTCGGCGGTACGGACTGGGCGCCCGAGGACTCGCCCCTGGATCCGGTCGCGAAGACAGCGATGGTCGTCAACCTGCTGACTGAGGACAACCTGCCCTCCTACCACCGTGAGATCGCCACCCGGTTCGGCCGCGACGGCGCGTGGGGTCAGTGGGTCGGTCGCTGGACGGCGGAGGAGGGCCGACATGGCATCGCCATGCGCGATTACCTCGTCGTCACTCGCGGGGTTGACCCGGTCCAGCTGGAACGCCTTCGCATGCAGCACATGACCGCCGGCTACGACTCCGGTGACAAGGACATGCTGCAGACGGTGGCCTACGTCTCCTTCCAGGAGCTCGCCACGCGCGTCTCGCACCGCAACACCGGCGCCGCCACCGGCTGCCCGCTCGCCGAGCAGCTGCTCGCCCGCATCGCAACAGACGAGAACCTGCACATGGTCTTCTACCGCAACCTCGTCGCCGCGGCCCTCGAGCGCGAGCCGGACGCGACGATGTGCGCGATCCGCGACGAGGTCGTCGGCTTCGAGATGCCCGGCGCCGGAATGCCGGACTTCACGCGCAACTCGGTGACCATCGCCAAGGCGGGCATCTACGACCTGCGCCTGCACCACGACGACGTGCTCATGCCGGTGCTGCGGTTCTGGAAGATCTTCACCCGTGACGACTTCGGGCCGGCGGGCGAGCAGGCCCGCGAGGAGCTCACCCAGTTCCTGGCCGCGCTGGACGCGCAGGCCAACCGCTTCGTCGAGCAGCGGGACCGGCTGCTCGCCCGGGCGGCGCGGCGCGCGAGCTGACGGCGCGAGCGGCTACTCGCGCCAGGCGTTCTTTCGGCGGTGGATGTCCCAGATCAGCGCGATGATCAGGCCCGCGGCGGTCAGGATCAGGAACAACGTCCCCTGGCCGTTGTAGTGCGTTGCCGTGATCATCAGCAGCAGGATGATCGCAACGACCCATCCGGCGATCCGTCCGGCGCGCCCCCACTCGCCGTGCCATCCCCAGTCGGTGGGGTGCTCGTCCGGATGGTCTGCCTTGTAGTCCTCCGGCAGGCTCAGATCGGCCGGCTCGCTGTGCGGGTCGAGGGCCACGTCTGCGCGCTCCTGTCGTCGGTGCGGGGCGTCGGTCAATCGTCATTCTGGCACGTGTGCTGTCCGGGCCGGAGGGCGACGGGCATTACTGTCGTGGCATGCGCATCACCGGCCTCGGGCATGCCAGCATGCTCATCGAGACGGCGCACGGCAGCATCCTCACCGACCCGTGGGTGAACCCGGCCTACTTCGGTTCGTGGTTCCCCTTCCCCGATAATTCGCAGCTGGACTGGGATCGGATCGGGCAGGCGGACTACCTGTTCGTGAGCCACTTGCACCGTGATCACTTCGACCCGGAACACCTGCGCAAGCACGTCAGCAAGAACACGACGGTGCTGTTGCCGGACTATCCGACCAGCGAGCTCGAGGACGCCTTGCGCGAGGTCGGATTCACCAGTTTCGTCAAGCCGGCCAACGGAGAACCGACCGAGGTCGACGGGCTTCACGTGATGATCCAGTCGCTGACGTCGCCCACCGACGGGCCGATCGGCGACTCGTCGCTGTGGGTCTACGACGGCCGGCACCGGGTGCTGAACCAGAACGATGCCCGGCCGTCGGAGCTGGATGCGTTCACGGAGCTCGGGCCGGTCGACGCCTACCTCGTACAGTTCTCGGGGGCGATCTGGTTCCCGATGGTCTACGAACTGCCGGCCCGCGCGAAGCAGGCGCTCGGCCTGTCCAAGCGCGAGCGGCAGTTCGACCGCACGCTGCGGTATATCGACGAGCTGGGCGCACGCTTCGTGTTTCCAACGGCCGGGCCGCCGTGCTTCCTCGACGATGAGCTGTGGGGCTTCAACGACATCTTCGGCGACGAGTCGAACATCTTCCCCGATCAGCGCGTGTACCTCGATTGGCTTGCGGACAAGGGACACGACGAGGGTCGGCTGCTGCTGCCCGGGTCGGTGGCCGACCTCGACGAAGCGGGCTGCCCGGTGCGGCACCCGATGCCGGACGAGGACGTGGCCAAGCTGTTCGCGCACAAGGAGAGCTATCTGCGCGACTACCAGGCGCGGCGGATGCCTGAGGTCGAGGCGGCCAAGGGGACGTGGTCGCATCCGGAGGTCGACATCCTGCCGGCGCTGCAGGAGTGGCTCACCCCGCTGCTGGAGGAAGCCGATCACATGGCCGCCGGCATCGACGGCGGAGTGCGGTTCACCGCCGAGGACGCCGAGCGTGGCGACGTGGACGTCCTGCTCGACTTCCACGCCCGGGAGGTGCGCGCGTACGGCGGCGAGAAGGTGCGCTACCGCTTCCGCACCCGGCGCGCCTACCTCGAGAAGCTCGTCCACGAACACGAGATCGACTGGGTGAACTCGCTGTTCCTGTCCTGCCGGTTCTCCGCGCAGCGCATCGGCCCGTACAACGAGTTCGTCTACGTGTTCTTCAAATGCCTGTCCGAAGAACGACTCAACTATGCCGAGGGCTGGTTCGCCGAGCAGAACGTCGCCGAGGCGGCCGAGATGATCTCTCTCGACGGCTGGCACGTACAGCGGCGCTGCCCGCACCTCAAGGCGGATCTGACCCGCTTCGGCTCCATCGACGACGGCGTGCTCACCTGCCAGATGCACGGCTGGAAGTGGCGCCTCGCCGACGGCAAGTGCCTCACCAGCGTGGGGCACGACCTTCGCAGCACGCCGGCCGGCTCCGGCGACTGCGGGTGACCATGCGCGTGGTCGTCACCGGCGCGGCCGGATTCATCGGATCGCGCCTCGCGAACGTGCTGCTCGACGACGGCGTGCCGGTCATCGGCGTCGACCGCGCCGGCGCGGACAAGACGGCCGAACCACGGTTGGCCCGCGCATGGGCGCAGCTCACGGCCCGTCCCGGCTTTCACGGTTGCGCCGCCGACCTCGTCGACGACTACGCGGCGGTTCGCGCCGCGGTCCAGGATGCCGACGCCGTCGTCCACCTCGCCGGGCGGCCCGGCACGCACGCCAGCTGGACGGAGTACCCCGCCTACCTGCGGGACAACGTCGCCGCGACCGCTCGACTCGCCGAGGCGTGCATCGCCGCGGGCGTACCCCGGCTGATCCACGCATCGTCGTCGTCGGTGTATGGGCGGATCGCGAGCGGGCACGCAGACAAGGCCGCACTGCGTCCCGTGTCGCCCTATGGCACGAGCAAGCTCGCTGCCGAGTCGACGCTGCACGCGTACGCCGACTCGCGCGGGCTGCCGGTCGTGATCGTGCGCATGTTCTCCGTCTATGGCCCAGGACAGCGACCGGACATGGGCGTGTACGCGGCGATCGCGGCCGCGCTCGGCGGGACCCCCTTCGCGATGCACGGCGACGGCGCGCAGACCCGATCGATGACCTACGTCGACGACGTGGTCGCCGGTCTACGGCTCGCGATGGCGCATGGCCGGTCGGCTGAGACGTACGACCTCGGCGGGGCGCCGTCGGTGTCCCTGCTGGAGGTGCTGGACGAGGTCAGGCGGCTGGTGGGTTGCCGGCCCCAGGTCGTCGGTGTCCCCGACCCACCGGGCAATCAGCGGCACACGGCCGCAGACCTGTCCAAGGCAAGCCTCGAGCTCGGATACGCGCCCAAAGTCGGCGTCTCCGAAGGACTCAGGCGCCAGGTCGCCTGGCAGCGCGCAGCGCACTGACCGCATCGCGGACAAACCGGAGCGGGCGGGTAATCCGCCACGACGTCGACTCGCGCAGGTCCGCGACCTCGTCGGCGAGCCGGTCCCGATGGCTGACCGCGCTGTCATGACGGGCGCGTAGTTCCGTGACCGCGCCGCGCAGCTCGTCCGCCTCCGCCCGCCCAGCTTCGAGCTCGTGCCGCAGCGCGGCGGATTGCGCCTCGACCTCGGCGGACCGGGCCCGGAGCTCCGCGGCCTGCGCCTCGAGCTCGGCGATGCGGGCCTCGGGTCCGATCGGCAGCGGCGCTCCGCCACCCGGATCCCGCTGCGCCGCGCCGCGGGGCCATTCGTGAAACGACGACGTGTGGTTGTCGAGCTCGTGGACGAGCGGTTTGAGCGCCGCGGTGTCGAGCGCGACCGGAAGTGACAGCTGGTCACGCCGCGAGAAGCGCAGGACGTGCTCCCACCAGACCTGCATCGCCTCGCGTACCGCGGGGTCGTGATGCCGACGCAGTAGCAGTCCACCCCACAGCGCGGACGCGGCCAGCACGGACGGATGCGTTCGCTCGTAGTGCTCGCGCTGCTCCTCACACGTCCATGCCGCATCGCGGCGTTCGTCGACAACGGCCGTGAACTCGTCGGCGAGCGTGTCACGGAAGCTGTGCCGCAGCAGCGCGAAAGCAGCGTCGGGCGGCAACAGGGTGTCGAAGGCAGAGTCCGGATCCGTCAGCAGCAGCGTGCTGTTGTCGATGTAGAGCGACTCGTCATAGTCGGCCAGGTACTCGTGGGCGAGGATCTTGGGCCGCCGGCTGCTCCGGTTAGGGTCCAGGGCGAACGCGCGCTCGACGTACCGGATCTTCCAGGTCGTGCTCACCGCGGTCGGATCGTCGGTGAAGCACACCAGGTCGACGCCGCGGTTGCCCGCAATGTGCTGTTCCAGAAGGGTCTCGTACCGTCCCATCAGGACCGTGTAGACGACTCTGCGCGTTGCCACGGCAGCAGCGTAGGCGTCCGTCGGACCGTTCGCAGAGTGCACCGGTCAGGCCACCCGCTCGCGGTGCCTTCCGTGTAGGCCGAATTTGTGGGGCCGGAGGGAGTCGAACCCTCACTGGCACGGACCTAAACCGTGTGCCTCTGCCGGTTGGGCTACGGCCCCGCGAGCCAGAGCCTACGGCTCAGACCCCGAGGTCGCGGCGCAGCTTGGCGACGTGTCCGGTTGCCTTCACGTTGTACTGCGCCTGCTCGATCCGGCCTTTCTCGTCCACGACGAACGTGGAACGGATCACGCCGGTTACCGTCTTGCCGTACATGGTCTTCTCACCGAACGCGCCGTACGCCTCGAGTACCTCGCGTGAGGGGTCCGACAGCAGCGGGAACGTCAGGCCCTCGGCGGCGCGGAACTTCGCGAGCTTCTCCGGCTTGTCCGGCGAGATGCCGAGCACGGCGAATCCGGCATCGGTCAGCTCGGCCAGGTTGTCCCGGAAGTCGCACGCCTGCTTCGTGCAACCGGGCGTCATCGCCGCCGGGTAGAAGTACACGACGACCTTGCGCCCGCGGAAGTCGGCGAGCGCGACATCGTTGCCGTCATCGCCGGGCAGGGTGAAGGTCGGCGCCGGGTCGCCAGGGGACAGTCGCGTCATGGCCGCAACCGTACCGAGCCGCTGCGGTGATGGTGCGTGGCACTAGGCTCGCTGCGAGCGGTCCCGAACGAGAATCGGCGAAGGGAGCCCAGGTGGCAGGCGAGCGCACTGCGGACGAGATCCAGCGTGATATCGAGCAGGCCCGCGCGTCATTGGCTGTCGCCGTCGACCAACTGGCCTACCGCACCAACCCCAAGCGGCTGGCCGACAACGCGAAGCAGTCGCTCGTCGAGAAGGCCCAGACGCCGCAGGGACGGGCCGTTATCGGCGCCGCCGGACTGCTCGTTGCGATCGTGATCATCCGCAAGATCGCCAAGCGCTGACTGCGGCAGTGGCCACTGCCGTCCTGTTGATCTCGTGTCCGGATCGTCCCGGGCTGGTGCATGCGGTCGCCGACTTCGTGTTGAGTGTCGAGGGCAACATCCTGCACGCCGAGCAGCACATCGACCGCGAGTCCGGCGTGTTCTTCCAGCGGGTCGAGTTCGATGTCGACGACGCGCGCCTACGGCGCGAGGATCTCGCGCCGGAATTCGCCACGGTCGCACGGCGCTTCGGGATGGACGTGCGGCTGCGGTTCACCGACGAGCGCCCGCGCTTGGCGGTGCTCGCATCGCGGGAGGGACACTGCCTCGGCGACCTGCTCGCGCGGTGGCGCTCCGGTGAGCTGCCCGCCGACATCGCGGCGGTGATCAGCAACCACACCGACCACGCCGCACTAGCCGAGTTCAGCGGTGTCCCGTTCCATCACGTCCCGGTTTCCGCGGAGACCAGAGCTCAGGCCGAAGCGACTCTCGTCGACCTGCTGCGGGGCTACGAGGTGGAACTGGTCGTGCTGGCCCGCTACATGCAGGTGCTCGGCCACGAGGTGCTGGACGCCTTCCCGAACCGGATCATCAATATCCACCATTCGTTCCTGCCCGCGTTCGTCGGCGCGAAGCCGTACCACCAGGCGCAGCAGCGCGGCGTCAAGCTCATCGGCGCGACCGCGCATTACGCCACGTCCGATCTCGACGAGGGACCGATCATCGCGCAGGATGTCACGCCGGTGTCACACCGCGACTCGGTCGCGGACCTGGTCCGGAAGGGACGCGACCTCGAGACGGTCGTCCTGGCCCGCGCGGTGCGCTCACACGTGGAGCACCGCACGCTCGTCTTCGGCAACAAGACCATCGTTTTCGGGTAAGAACGGGCGCGACGCGCCAGGCGATCGTGCGTATCCGCCCGGTGCCGATACTCTCGGCGCGACCGCATACCCGACCCGTGAGGAGCGTCGTGCCATTCCGATTGACGCCGCGTGACACCGCGTTCTACGCGATGTTCACCGAAGCCGGTCGTAACGTCTCGGACGCGGCTGATCTGCTCACCGGGCTGCTCGACCCGAACGCGAACCGCGAGGCCATCGCCAAGCAGCTGCGCGAACGCGAGCACGCGGGTGACTCGGTCACGCACCGCATCATGCGCCAGCTCAACACCAGCTTCGTCACGCCGTTCGATCGCGAGGACATCTACCGGCTCGCGTCGGCCCTCGACGACGTGGTCGACGCGATCGAGGGCGCCGCGGACTTCGTCGTCCTGGCCGATGTCGGGAGGCTGCCCGTGCTGATGGGCGAACAGATCAGCCTGCTGCGCCGGTCGGCCGCGGAGACCGCCGACGCGATGTCGCGCCTGAAGACGCTGCGCGACCTCGAGCCGTACTGGATCGAAGTCAACCGCCTCGAGAACGAAGCCGATCAGGTCTACCGCAAGCTGCTGTCCCGGCTGTTCAGCGGAGACTACGACGCGCTCACGATGGTCAAGCTGCGCGAGGTCGCCGACGGGCTCGAGGATGCCGCCGACGCGTTGGAACACGTCGCGCATGCCGTCGAGACCATCGCGGTCAAGGAGTCCTGAGGGTGGATTCCACCACTCTGGTAGTAGTCATCGTCCTGGTCGCGCTCGCGTTCGACTTCACCAACGGATTCCACGACTCGGCCAACGCGATCGCCACCTCGATCTCGACTAAGGCGCTCACGCCACGCGTCGCGCTCGCGATGGCGGCGGTCATGAATGTCGTCGGCGCATTGATCTCGACGAAGGTCGCGGCGACCGTCGGCAAGGGGATCATCAAGACGCCGTCGGCACACGACAATGCGGGCCTCATCCTGGTGCTTGCCGCGTTGCTCGGTGCGATCGCGTGGAACCTCGGCACCTGGTACTTCGGACTGCCGTCGTCGTCGTCGCACGCGTTGATCGGCGGCCTGGTCGGGGCCGCCCTAGCCGCGTCCGAGACCGTGAAGTGGAAAGGGGTGCTCGACAAGGTCGTCGTGCCGATGGTGATCTCGCCGCTGGTCGGGTTCGCGTTGAGCTACCTCCTCATGCTGGCGGTGATGTGGACGTTCCGGCGGGCCAACGCCGTGCGCGCCAACCGCGGCTTCCGGTGGGCGCAGATCGCCTCGGCGGCGACGATGGCCTTCGGCCACGGCACGCAGGACGCGCAGAAGACGATGGGCGTCATCGCGCTGACACTCGTCGTGTCAGGTCATCTGGGTGCGACGGAGGGCATACCGCTGTGGGTGATCCTCGCTTCAGCGGCAGCGATCGCCGCGGGCACGTACTCAGGCGGCTGGCGGATCATGCGCACGCTCGGTCGGAGGATCTTCTCGCTGTCGCCGGCCAGTGGCTTCGCCGCCCAGACGGCGGCGAGCGGCGTCATGCTGGTCACCGCGCACTACGGTCTGCCTGTCTCCACCACCCACGTCATCAGCGCATCCGTGATGGGGGTCGGCGCGACCCGGCGGTTCTCGGCTGTGCGCTGGGGTGTGGCGGGCAGCATCATCTTCGCCTGGATCCTGACCATCCCGGCCGCCGCCGCGGTAGCAGCGCTGATGTGGGCCATCATCCATCCCGTGTTGAAATGAAGCCGACGCGATCTCCGGGCCGCAGCTGCGCGGCGGCGTCAAGATCGGCGCGGCGGACCACGGCGATCACAGGATAGCCGCCGGTGATCGGCGCGTCCGGACCGAACAGTATCGGCCGCCCGTCGGGTGGCACCTGCACGGCCCCGGGAAGGGCCGGCTCGCTGGGCAGCTCCTCGGTTCGGGCCCGGTCCAGCTGCGGGCCGTCGAGCCGGATGCCGATCCGGTTCGAGTCCGGGCGCACGATCCACGCGGTTGCCGTCAGCAGGCCCAGGGCGCCGGGGGTGAACCAGTCGTCACGCGGTCCCCACATGACAGGCAACCGGGCCGGCGCCGGACGCGGTGCCGCGGCAGTCCCACCAACCTCAGCGGGATGTTCGGCGCCGATCGGCACCAGGTCGCCGGACCGCAGTGGCGGGGGTCCCAGCCCGCTCAGCGTGTCCGTGCTGCGGGAGCCCAGCTGGGCCTCGACGGCCAGGCCGCCGCGGACCGCGAGGTAGCTACGCAGCCCGGTGCGGGGTACGCCGAGCCGGATCGTCGTACCCGCGGTGAGCGTGATCGCCACGCCCCAGTCCAGGCCCGGACTTGCCGCGCCCGCCAGCGCGACCGTCGCGGCGCGGTGGAAGCGGGCCACGAGGCCGCCGAGGGTGATTTCGAGCGCGGCGGCGTCATCGGAATTGCCCACCAGCCGGTTGGCGAGGCGCAACGCGGCCCGGTCGAACGCTCCGGAACGGGGGACACCCGACGCGGCGTAGCCGATCCGCCCGGCGTCCTGGACGCTGGCGAACGGGCCCGGCTCGATGATCTCGATCATGCCGGTACGAACCGCACCCGCGTCCCCGGCGCGAGCAGCGCGGGCGGAGTGCGAGCGGTGTCCCAGAGCGGCGCGTCCGTGCCGCCCAGCAGCCGCCAGCCACCCGGCGACGAGCGCGGGTACACGCCGGTGAACTCGCCGGCGACGCCGACCGCGCCCGCGGGAACCGACGTCCGCGGTTCGGCGAGGCGCCGCACCTCCAAGACCGGATCCAGCCCGGTGAGGTAGGCGAAGCCGGGCGAGAATCCGATGAACGCGACCGTGTAGGTCGGTGTCGTGTGCCGGCGGACCACCTCCGCGACGCTCAGCCCGACCTCGTCGGCGACCGCGGCGAGGTCGGGGCCGTCGTAGCGAACGGTGATCCGCACGGTCGGACCGGCCGCGGGCGGGGCCGGTGTTGCCACCGCTCCGGTGAGCTGCGCGCTGATCCGCTCGCGCGACGTCTGCGCCGGGTCGAACTCGACCAGCAGGGTGCGCGCCGCGGGCACGAGCTCGACGACGCCGTCCACGCCGGATACTGCCGCGCGCAGCGCGAGCACGGCGGCGCTGTCGGCGAGTTCCACGAGCACGGCCCGCTCGCCGTACCGCAGCAGCTTCATCTCGACGCCGGCCGCTCGACGAATCCGGCCCTCACGGCGCGAACGGCTCGACGGTGATCCCGGCGGCGACGAGCCCGTCCCGAACCGCTCGCGCCAGCGCGACCGCACCCGGCGTATCTCCGTGCACGCACACCGACGCGGCGGTGATCGCGACGCGAGATCCCTCGACGGCGATCACCAGTCCGTCCACGGCGAACGCGACCGCCCGCGCGGACACCGCGGCGGGTTCGGTGAGCACGGCGCCGGGCTGATCGCGAGGGACCAGCCGCCCGGTCGGCAGGTAGGCGCGATCGGCGAACGCCTCGGCCACGAACGGCAGCCCGCGCTCGGCCGCCGCGTCGGCGAGTGCGGAATCGGGCAGACCCAGCAGCGGCAGGGACCGGTCGAACGCGGCTACGGCATCGGCGACCGCCCCGGCCTGTCCGGGGTCGTCGGCCGCCGTGTTGTACAGCGCCCCGTGCGGTTTGACGTACTGGACCCGCCCCCCGCCGGGCCGCGCGCAGGCGTCCAGTGCGCCGATCTGGTACAGCACGTCGGCCGCGAGCTCGTCCGGGGCCACGTCGATCCGGCGGCGGCCGAAGCCGGCCAGGTCGCGGTAGCCGACCTGCGCGCCGATCGCGACCCCACGTTCGACGGCGCCGGCGCACACTCGGCGCATCGTGACGGGATCGCCGGCATGGAAGCCGCACGCCACGTTCGCGCTCGTGACGACCTCCAGCAGGGCCTCGTCGTCACCCAGCCGCCAGGTGCCGAAGCCTTCGCCGAGGTCGGCATTCAGGTCCATGCGCACGCTCGGCACGCTATCGCCCTCACCATCGGGAGGACCGCAAACCTCAGTGATCAACACCGTCGAATGGTCGCCGGAGCAGTCGTCAGGGCGACCACAACCTGCTGTTGATCACCGCAAGATCGGGGTGGTCCGGCAGGATGCACCGCATGACGACGCCACTGTCGATGTACGCCGGTGAGATCTACCTGCAGGGCATGAGCGGGATCCGACCAGCCATAGGCACCGACCCCTCGACGCTGGAAGCGGCCGCGCGCGAGCAGATGAAGCCCGAGCCGTTCTGGTACGTCGCGGGTGCGGCCGGATCGGGCGCGACCGACCGGGCGAACCGGGCGGCCTTCGACCAGCGGCGCATCGTCCCGCGCATGCTCACCGGCGCCACCGACCGTGATCTGTCGACGACCGTGCTCGGCACGCGGATGCCAGCGCCTGTGATCACGGCGCCGATCGGCGTGCAGGGGATCGTGCACCCCGAGGGTGAGCTGGCCGTCGCGCGCGCTGCGGCGGAGCTCGGCCTCCCGATGATCCTCTCGACGCTGTCGTCGTACTCGATCGAGGACGTCGCGGCCGCCAGTGGCGACGGGCACCGCTGGTTCCAGCTGTACTGGCCACACGACGAGCAGGTGTGCCTGAGCTTCCTGGACCGGGCTCGGGCGTCCGGATTCACCGCGCTCGTCGTCACGCTCGACACCTGGATGCTCGGCTGGCGTCCCCACGATCTCGACCAGGCGTACTTGCCGTTCCTCACCGGCGAGGGGCTGGCCACGTACTTCAGCGACCCGGCGTTCTGCGCGGGCCTGGCCAAGGCGCCACACGACGATCTGCCGGCGGCGTTGATGCGATGGCTGCCGATGTTCAGCGGTACCGACCACACGTGGGAGCAGCTCGCCTTCCTTCGCGAGCACTGGAAGGGGCCGATCGTGCTCAAAGGCATCCAGCACGTCGACGACGCGCGGCGGGCGGTCGACTTCGGCGCCGACGGGATCGTCGTCTCCAATCACGGCGGGCGCCAGGTCGACGGCGCGATCGCGTCCCTCGACGCACTGCCGGGTATCGCGGAGGCCGTCGGCGACCGGATCGAGGTGCTGTTCGACTCGGGAATCCGCACCGGCGCGGACATCGTCAAGGCCCTCGCCCTCGGCGCCAAAGCTGTGCTCGTCGGCCGGCCGTGGGTGTACGGCCTCGCGCTGGGTGGTCAGGAGGGTGTCCGGCACGTGCTGCGCAGCCTGCTCGCGGACCTGGATGTCACCCTCGCCCTGTCCGGTCACCGCCGGCCGGACGAGCTCGGCCCGGAGGACCTGCGGCACAGTCGCGCTGAATGACGGCGCGCGGTCGTGGTGCGCGCCATTCCCGCAGGAGCTGCGACAATCGCCGCGTGAGCGAGCGGCGATCAGTCACGATCCTCGGGTCCACCGGGTCGATCGGCACCCAGGCGATCGACGTCGTCCTGCAGGCGCCACAACGGTTCGCGGTCGCCGCGATCTGCGCCGGCGGCAGCGACCTCGCCCGGCTGGCCGAGCAGGCCGCGCAGCTGCGCGTGAGCGCCGTCGGCGTCAGTCGGACGGACGCCGCCGACGAGCTGCGCAAGCGCCTCGACGCGGTCTGGCCCGCGGATGTCCGCGAGCCCGAGGTCGTCGCCGGACCCCACGCAGCGGAGGAGCTCGCCGCGCATCCGGCCGACGTCGTCCTGAACGCGGTCGCCGGGGCGCAGGGCCTGCGGGCCACCCTCGCCGCGCTGGACGCCGGCCGGACGGTCGCGCTCGCCAACAAGGAGTCGCTCATCGCGGGCGGCCCGCTCGTCACGCGCCGGGCCGCGCCCGGCCAGCTCGTCCCGGTCGACTCGGAACACTCGGCGCTGGCCCAGTGTCTGCGGGGCGGGTCCCCGGACGAGGTCCGGCGGCTGGTTCTCACGGCCAGCGGCGGCCCGTTCCGCGGGCGTACCCGCGCCGAGCTGGCCGACGTCACGCCGGCTCAGGCCCTCGCGCACCCGACCTGGGATATGGGCCGCCT
>JAODNL010000246.1 GCA_025465405.1 Pseudonocardiales bacterium
CGGTGTCAGCGTCCGGATCAGCCACGAGCCAGGTTTGGTCGCGGCGAACGCGCTGGCGGGCTTGCGCAGCCGGCTGTCGGGCTTACCCCAGCGGACGTCCGGGAACGGCGATGTGCTCATGTGTCCCCCGCGATCACTGCCGTCATGCCGCGGAACCGTACCGCCTCCCCGGTGAGCAACAGCAGAAAATGGCTGGCCGGCGACCATTCGCTGCTCTTGATCACCGGGTGAGACGGGGGCGACGAGGGTGGCTACGGGAGGTGCGGCGGTGGCGGGGTACGGGAGGTGCGGCGGTGGCGGGGTCGACGGCGGGGCGACGGGGGTCGGTGCGTCAGGGGACGGAACGGATGCGGTACACGAGTAGCGCACCGAGGACGATCGTCACGCCGGCCATACCGAACAGCACGCTGTAGCCACCGAGCGTGCCGATGATCACGCTGGCACCCAGCGGCGCCAGCGCCTGCGGCCCGACCGAGCCGACGTTCATGATCCCCAGGTCCTTCGCGCGGGACCGGGCGTCGGGCAGCACCTGCGTGACGAGCGCCTGGTCGACCGACATGTACGCGCCGTAGCCCGCCCCGAGGAAGGCCGCGGCCACCATCGCCATCGGGAAGCTGGGGAAGAAGGTGAGCTGGAACGATGCGATCGCCTGCAGCGCGGCCGCCGCCGCGACGAACACCCGCCGGCGCCCGGTGCGGTCCGACAGCCGCCCGCCGAGCACCGTCGCGGCGAGCGTGAACACGAGATAGATCAAGGTGAGGACGAGCAGCCCGTCGGTCGGATGCGCGAGCTTCAAATCGTCCTGCAGGAAGTACAGCAGGTAGGTGGTCCCGAAGGCGTTGCCGAGGTTGACGAGTAGCCGCCCGGCGAGCGCCCAAGCGAAGTCGGGATTCTCGCGCGGACTGATCCACAGGCCGGCCGCGACCGAGCGCAGCGACGGTGGCAGGGTCGCGCCGGTGCTCGCCACGTCACGGTGCCGCGCGACGAACGGAACGGCGCACGCCACCAGCGCGGCCGCGAGCAACAGGTACGCCCATACCCCGTTGTTGTTCAGGACGGTGAGGATCGCGACACCGACGAGGATGCCCACGGCTTGCGGACCGTAGATCGCACTGGAGATCGCGCCGCGCTGCTGGTCGGGCACCTCATCGGCGACGACGGCCGTCAGACCCGCCGTCGCCGCGTTGATGCCGAGCGTGGCGACGAGCCACGCGATGCCGACCGCCCACCACGTCCGCTGGACGCCGGTCGCGAGCAGGCCGAGCGCGAACAGCGCGATACCGCCGACGATCCACAGTCGGCGGCGCCCGAAGTGCGACCGGGTCCGGTCGCACAACGCACCGAAGACCGGCAACGTGACAAGCGCGGCGATACCGGTGAGCCCGCTGACGATCCCGAAGTCCCGCACCTTGTGGGCATGGTCGAGCGCGTCGAACTGATTTGGCAGGACGAGCTGGATGGGCGCCAGGTTCGCCATCCAGAAGCCGAACCAGAGCAGGCTGAACCGCACCGTCCAGGCGCGCGGGACCGGCACGGTCGGTTCGACCAGGCCGGTGGCGCGCTCGTTGGCGGCGGTCGTCATGGCAGCCCACCCTAGGTGGATCTCGTATGCGATCGGGTTGCCGGAGCCACCCGATCGCATGATCGATGGCTGCGGACCGCGACATCACGGCTGGAAGCGGTAGCCCATACCCGGCTCGGTGATCAGGTGCTGCGGCCGGCTGGGCTCGGGTTCGAGCTTGCGCCGCAGCTGGCCCATGTAGATGCGCAGGTAGCTCGGATCGGTGTGATCGGGCGTGCCACGCAGCTCGGTCAGCAGGGTGCGGCCGGTGACGAGCTTGCCGGGGTGTCGGACCAGCGCTTCGAGCAGATGCCACTCGGTGGGCGTCAGGTGCACTCGCTGGCCGTCGTCACGCCTCGCGATCTTCGCATCCAGGTCGACGCTCACCCGGCCGACCTGCACGACTCGCGGCGGTTCCGCGGCGGACGCGCGTCTGGTGGCCGCGCGCAGCCGGGCGAGCAGCTCATCGATGCTGAACGGCTTGGTGACGTAGTCGTCGGCGCCGAGGTCGAGCGCCGCGACCTTGTCGCTGCTGCCCGTTCGCGCGGACAGCACGATGATCGGCATCGTGGCGTACCCGCGCACCGCCCGGATCACTTCGAGCCCGCTGAGGTCGGGCAGGCCGAGATCGAGCAACACGACGTCGTGCTCGGCTGTCGCGGCCGCGGCAAGGGCCTTCGTCGCGGTATCGGCCTCGGTGACCTCGTACCCCCGCGCGGTGAGGTTCATCGCGAGGGCGCGCAGCAGCGACCGCTCGTCCTCGACGATCAGCACTCGTGTCATCGTGCACCGTCCGCCGCGGCCAGGCGCACGACCAGGGTCGCCCCGCCGCCGGGCGTCTCCTCCGCCGTCAGGGTGCCGCCCATCGCCTCCGTGAACCCGCGTCCGATCGCGAGGCCCAGCCCCACGCCGGTACCCGCGACGGGCGCGTCGTCACGTCGTTGGAAGGCCGCGAACACGGTCTCGGCGTCGCCGGGGGCGATGCCCGGACCATGGTCGACCACCCGCAGCTCGACATGACCGGCGTGCTCGCTGCCGGCGACCCGCACCCGCGATCCGGCCGGCGCATAGCGCAGCGCGTTCTGCACCAGGTTCGCGACGACCCGCTCGAGCAGGCCGGCATCGGCCAGCACCGCCGGCAGATCGGCGGGCACGTCGACATCCACGTCGACATCCACGTCCGGGCTCGCCGGCGCGGCGTGGTCCAGCGCGCGGGAGACGACGTCGTCCAGCCCGACCGGTCCGGCCAGCACCGGCAGCACTCCCGCCTGCAGGCGAGACAGGTCCAACAGGTTGGTGACCAGGTCGGTGAGCCGGTCCAGGGAGGTGTCCGCGGTGGTGAGCAGCTCGTCGCGGTCGGCGTCCGACCAGGAGACATCGGCCGAGCGGAGGCTCGAGACGGCGGCCTTCGCGGCCGCGATCGGAGTGCGCAGGTCGTGGCTGACGGCGTTGAGCAATGCGGTTCGGGCCCGCTCGGACTCGGCCAGCGGCTCGACCGCCCGGGCCGCCTCGGCGAGGGCCCGCTGCTGGTACGCGACCGCCACCTGCGCGGCGAACGCCGACAGCACGCGCTGATCCTCGGCGGGCAGCGGGTGGCCACGCAGCACCAGGGTCCGCGTCTCATCGATCTCGGCCGTGCAGTCGCCGTCCGACGGGCGCTGCGGAGGATCCGACCCCACGGTGGCGAGGACCGCCCAGCTCGCGCCCGCCTCGCCGTCGCGGGCCAGCAGGCTGACGCTGCGCATGCCGAACGTCTCCTGGACGCGTTCGAGCAGCGCCGGCAGCGCCTGCTCGCCGCGCAGCAGGCTGCCGGCGAGCGCCGACAGCGTCTCCGCCTCCGCGCTCGAGCGGGCGGCGAGCGCCGACCGCCGGGCGGACACGTCGACGACGCGCGAGACGAGCACGGCGATGAGCAGGAAGATCAACAGCGCGAGGATGTTGTCGCCGCGCGCGATCGAGAACGTGTGGATCGGCTCGACGAAGTAGTAGTTCAGCAGCAGGCTGCCCACAACCGCGGCGCCCAGCGCCGGATAGAAGCCGCCGACCAGGCTCGTGATCACCACGACGAGCAGGTAGATCGAGACGGCGCTCGGGAAGGTGACGTGTCCACGCACGCTCGACAGGATCGGCGTGATCGCCGCGAGCAGCACGGCAGCGACGACGACGCCGCCGAGCTGACGGCGGACGGTCAGGCCGTGACCGAACGAGGGCAGGGTGCGGCCGCGTCCGGCGTAGTCGTGGCTGACCATGTGCACGTCGATCGCCCCGGACAGCCGGGTGACGGTCGCGCTCGTGCCCGGTCCGGTCAGCGCGGCAACCCAGGCGCGGCGGCGGGACGCGCCGAGCACGATCTGCGTGGCGTCGACGCTGCGTGCGAAGTCCAGCAGCGCCCGCGGCACGTTGTCGCCGACCACCGAGTGGTAGCTGCCCCCGAGGGACTCCACCAGCAGCCGCTGGGATTCCAGAGCCGCGACGCCGGTCTCGGCCAGACCGTCGCTTCGGCTGACGTGGACGGCCATCAGGTCGCCGCCGGCGGTCCGCGCGGCGACGCGGGCCGCGCGCCGGATGAGCGCACTGCCCTCCGGGCCGCCGGTCAACGCGACGACGACGCGCTCCCGCGTCTCCCAGGTGCCGGTGATGCCGTGCAACTCGCGATAGCGCTGCATCCCCTCCTCGACGCGGTCGGCCAGCCACAGCAGGGCCAGCTCGCGCAGCGCGGTGAGGTTGCCGGGTCGGAAGTAGTTGCCGAGCGCGGCGTCGACCTTCTCCGGCGGGTAGATGTTGCCGTGCGCCATGCGCCGGCGCAGCGCCTCGGGCGTCATGTCGACGAGCTCGACCTGCTCGGCGGCGCGCGCCACCAGGTCCGGAACGGTCTCCTGCTGCGCTACGCCGGTGATCTGTTGCACGACGTCGTTGAGCGACTCCAAGTGCTGGATGTTCAGCGTGCTGATCACGTCGATGCCGGCCTCGAGCAGGGTCTCGACGTCCTGCCACCGCTTGGCGTGCGGTCCCGATCCCGGCACGTTGGTGTGGGCCAGCTCGTCGACGAGCGCGATCTGCGGACGGCGGGCGAGCACGGCGTCGAGATCCATCTCCTCGAACCGGCTGCCCCGGTACTGCACCACCTTGCGCGGGACCACCGGTAAGTCGCCGATCTGGGCGGCCGTGTGGCCGCGGCCGTGCGTCTCGACGAAGCCGATCACGACGTCGGCGCCCCGTCCGGCCCGGCGGTTGCCCTCGTCGAGCATGGTGTAGGTCTTGCCGACCCCGGGCGCGGCACCCAGGTAGATCCGTAGCGTGCCGCGCGCGGACATGAGACTGGCCTTTCCTCGATGACGGACTCCAGTCTCATGCATCCGGGTCATCTGCCGATCCTCGACCGGCCGCGGTCTCGGAAGCGTGAACAAGGCGTGAGTGACGCGTGAGGGACGCGTTGGAGCGCGTTCGGTGCCTCGCCGCGCGGTGTTTGCTGGGCTCGTATCCGGACAGGACGGGGCACTGCGCACATGATCGACGACGGCGTGCTCGTCGCGTTGACGACGATCGGCGGGCTGTGGTTCGCGGTGGCGCGGTGCCTTGCGATCTCGCTGCGTGACGATCCGGCCGACGACCTGGACGGGCACCTGTCGGCCAAGACATCGGCATGGCGGCCGCAACCACAGAATCGAGCCTCGTTGTCCTTCCCGACGGGCGCCGGTGCCGCCAACCCCGACGATCGGCCGCACCTGGTCACCGCCAAGGATCTCCGCGCGTGATCGATCTGGACGTTCCGGAGCGGCTGACCTACCGCGCCAAACGGGCATTGCTCGGCCCGCCGCTGGTCAGCGCGCGCCTGCACGAGGAGAAGCTGTCGAAGAAGGCGGCGCTCGGCGTCCTGTCCAGCGACTGCATCTCGTCCTCGGCGTACGGCTCCGAGGAAATGCTGATCATGCTGCTGCCGGTCTTCGGCCTGACCGGCTTCCACATCCTGGTGCCGATGACCGCCGTGGTTCTCGGCCTGCTCGTCCTGACGACCCTCTCCTACCGCGAAGTCGTCATGATCTACACCCGCGCGGGCGGTTCCTACGTCGTCGCGCGGGAGAACTTCGGTCCCAAGGTGGCGCAGATCGCGTCGGTAGCGTTGCTGATCGACTACATCGTGACGGTCGCCGTCCAGGCGGCCGCGGGCACCGCCGCGATCACGTCGCTCGTGCCGGCGCTGAACACCAGGACGTGGGCGTACGCGATCACGATCTCTGTCGTGCTCGTACTCGCCTACGGCAACCTGCGCGGCATTCGCGAGGCCGGCAAGGCCTTCGCGTTTCCGACGTATTTGTTTGTAGCCTCGGCGGGACTGGTCATCGTCGTCGGCGTCGTGCGCGAGATCTTCGGTGACTTACCGAAGATCGCCTACAGCCAGACGGACAGGCTGCACAACCTGATCAACGTCCACGACGAACATCATGCGATCTTCTCGGGCCTCGCGATCTACGTCCTGCTCAAGGCATTCGCGAACGGCGGGGCCTCGCTGACCGGCCTGGAAGCGATCTCCAACGGCGTCAGCGCGTTCAAGCGGCCCGAGGGTGAGAACGCCCGGCGCACGCTGTCCACGATGAGCGTGATCCTCGGATCGCTCGTGCTGGGCATCTCGTTCCTCGCGTGGCGCACGCAGGCGACGCCGTACAAACAGGGCAGCCCGACGGTGATCAGCCAGGTGGCCAAAGCCGCGTTCGGAACGGCTTGGTACGGGCACATCGGCTTCGTGGTCGTCCAGGTGGCGACGGCATTGATCCTGTTCACCGGCGCCAACACGCCGTTCACCGGATTCCCGTTCCTGGCCAGCTTCATCGCGGAGGACTCGTTCCTGCCGCGGCAGATGACCCGGCGCGGGCACCGCCTTGCGTTCAGCAACGGCATCCTCGTCCTGACCGCGACCGCGTTGGCGCTCGTGATCGGCGTCGGGCCGCACGTCGACAAGCTCATCCCGTTCTACGCCATCGGTGTCTTCACCGGCTTCACGATGGCCGGGCTGGGGATGGCGAAGTACCACCGCACGCACCGCGAGCAGGGCTGGCGCAGGAAGCTGGTGATCAACGCGGCGAGCGGCATCGTCTCCGCAGGGGTCGTGCTGATCTTCGCGGTGGTCAAGTTCAGCTCGGGTGCGTGGCTGGTCGTCGTGCTGTTCCCGCTGCTGTGGCTGGTGCTGATGCGGCTCAACCGGCAGTACCGCAAGGAAGCACGCTCGCTCGACCTCGTGTCGTGGGTCCGGCAGGACCAGGCGGACGCGCCGCACTATGCGCGGCACACCGTGCTCGTCCTCGTCGACCGTCTCGATCTCGCGGTGCTGCGGGCCCTGCGCTATGCCGGCAGCATCCGGCCGACGGACGTCCGAGCGGTGCACCTGAT
>JAODNL010000330.1 GCA_025465405.1 Pseudonocardiales bacterium
AGGAACAACCCAAAGCTGCTCAGCACCGGCAAGGCATGGGCCGGCAAGATCCAGGGCGTCCGGCTCGCGATGGTGCCGCACCCCTCGGCGCTCGTGCGGTTGGACTCGCTGCGCATCTACCAGGCCACCGCAGCCGCCAGGATGGTGTGGTCGTCGCCGAACACGGCGCCGGCCCGCCTGTGGTGGACCGATCTCGGCGGGGCTCTCAGCACTGGCAATCCCCTGCATGCCGGTGTCGTCGGGGGCAGCGCGGCTTCGGCCAACAACGCGAACGCGGTGGCGACGAACGTCGCCGGCTACCCGCCCAACACCCAGTTCTGGTCGGTGAGCGCGTCGGGCGCGAGATCCTTCGTCGGGCGGACGGCGCCGACGCCGACACCGATCATCGAGTCACCGAGCGTTGCTGGTTGCGCGAACTACCTCGGGCGGCCGTGGACGTTCACGTCGATACGCAGCCTCGCCGGCTACGGCGACCTGAGCTCGCTCAGCTTCACCCCGGCCGGTCGGCTGGCAGCCGTGAACGCCGGTCCGCGTCCAAATGACCCGTACATCTACCTGCCGATCGGGCGCGGAGGCATCGACGGCCGGGTCTTCCACCGGCTGACCATCGTCGAGTCCTACAACGGCCCGTTCGACCTGCACAACGCGCCCGGTGGCGGCACCATGGGCAGGATCTTGTGGCAGTCCGCGGGCCACACGATCCTGGCCCAGACCAACGACATCCTCACCTACAGCGGCAAGCGGACGATCACTCTTGACATGGCGACACCGGCGAGCGTGCTCACGGAGCCCGACGGCAGCCCGGCACAGCGCTACCCGTTCGCGTCCACGGCCCGGGTGCTGAAGTTGCGTTGGGATCCGAACGAGGACCCGGGTGCGAGGCATTGGCAGGTGTACTCGATTCGGCTGGCCGCGGACTGCGGCACGCGGACGACGTTCGCCCTGACGTGGCACGACGCAACCTTCGTTGCCGGCAGCACCGTGCGCATCGAGGCCCGGCCGTCGAACGGGGCCCGGCCGATCCAGCTCGGGCGCGCAACCGAGCGGGCCGGGACGAACACCTTCACCGTCGCCGCCCGCTCATTGCCGGCCGGGACCTACCTGCTACGCGTGTACACGACGAACCCGGCTGGGGTGATCGCCGGCGGCACCGCGACCGGCCCGCTGAACATCGCGCACTAGAGATACAGACCGGTATTCGCGTCGTTGCGCTCGGCTGCGACCGCGTGCAGGTCGCGCTCACGCAGCAGCAGGTAATCGTCGCCCGCGATCTCGACCTCGTGCCGATCGTCGGGACTGAACAGCACGCGGTCGCCCGGCTCGACCGCGCGGACGTGATTGCCTACCGCCAGCACCTCGGCCCACACCAGCCGCTTGGAAATCTGCGCCGTGGCCGGGATGACGATGCCTCCCGAGGAACGCCGCTCCCCCTGGTCGCGTGGTTCCTTCACGAGGACTCGGTCGTGCAGCATCTTGATGGGCAGCCTGTCGGTCACAACCGCAGCTTAGTTAGCCACCTGGACGGCGCTCCCGACCGGCGAAGGCGGACACGAGCGTCTTCAATGTCCGCCGGCCGTCCTCGTCGCCTCCGTCGGCGGTCGCCCACAGCAACAATGACCCGTTGACGGTGCTCTTGCTCTGGATGGATTCGGGGACATCAGCGCTCAGCCGATCTTCCATGTCCGACGCGTCGTCGTAGCTGTCGAACAGATAGACCGTCGCAACGACAGAGTTGTTCACCCAACGAAGCGAGAGCGCGTCAGCGGCGCCGAGTTCCTCAGCCGGAGGGTCCGGTTTCGTCGCCTCGGTGACGTCACCGGTGCTTCCCCGGCGCAGCAGCGCTTCGGCGCGAGCACGCTGGCTGTCATCGGCGTCGGGCATGGTGCACCTTTCGGTTACGGGAGCTCGTCGCGTGCGTCATCCAGGTCACCCTTGCGCAGCGCGCTGTCGAAGTCGGCCCACTTGGTCTCGATCTCGTCGTCGGCCACGCTCTTCGCCTTCCACGCGGCGACGAAGCGGGTCTTGAGCAGGTTCGCCTTTCCGTTGAAGTTCATCTCGGCGAGCGTCGTCTCGCCGGCAATCCTGTCCGCACCGAGGATGCGGATCAACGCCTTCACGAACTCCCAGTTGTCCTGGTAGTTGTTGCGTGACTTGCCACCGTCCTTGGCCGGTTTGCCCTCCCGGTCGGTCAGCACCCGAGTGAAGTACTCGGTGACGCCTTCGTTGAAGTCGAAGCCCCATATGGTGTTGATGTCGTCGGTGGCGTAGCGGTGCATGCTCTCGTGAATGGCCGTGCTTCGAGTTCCTCGATCGTGGTGGAGTATTGCCGGCTGGTCGGCATTCGTGGTGGACGCGAATGCGTTTGTCGTCAGCTCATCGTCGCTGCCGATCGCCTCTTCGGGGAACTCGATCTCATAGACCTTGGCCCAGTCTTCGTCACCGACCGTTGCGATGAATCCCTCGCCCTTCTTGCCGGCCTTGACCGCCGCGGCGATATAGCCCTTCAGGTGTGGGTAGTCCTGGATGTTCGTCTGGATGAAGGTGTCCGCCTCGGCGCCGGTCATATGCATCGCCTTGTTCGCGCCGCCCTTGGTCTTGTTGCGGTACATGCCGACCGCAGCCAGCAGCGAGATGTATTCGCGGGCCCCGACGTAGGTCCGCGCCTTCGCCATCAATGCGTCGTCGTTGGCCATCGCCTCGCGATCGCTGCGATCCATCGACGTGAGCAACTCACGCAACTTCACCATTCGGGCGCGACCGGTCTTCCTGTTGTCCGGCGCTCCCTTGGCGACGAGGTCCGTGAGGTGCTTCTTCATGACCGCCCGCGCATCGAGCGCGCCGCCCTTCTCCTCCGCGGTCATTTCCTTGCCGCCGGTCAGGCCGCTGATCTCGAGCTCCGGCGCCTTCGGAGTCTCTGCCTTCGGCTTCTTCTTGCTCCACGGCCACCGGCTGATCACCGGCGCGGATCCGCCCACCCGCGCCGGTCGGCCCGCGGTGGCCGAGCGCTGCAGTGCCGACACGACGCCGTCGGCGACCCGGTCCGCTTCATGTTCGGCCGGATCGTCGGCGCGGCCGATCGTCGGCGCCGTCGCACCGGAAGAATTGCCCTGCTGCACCACATGGGTGAGTTCGTGCGCGATCAGGTGCTGGCCCGAACTGGTCGTCGGCGCGTAGGTGCCCTGCGCGAAGTAGATGTCGCTGCCGTGCGTGAACGCCTGTGCCTGCACCGCACGAGCCATCTGACCGGCCTCGCCGTCGGCATGAACACGCACGTCCTCGAAGTCCGCGCCGAGCTGCTCGCCGAATCCGTGCGCCAGCTCGGCGGGCAGCCGCCGGCCTTGCCCGCGGCGACGCTGCAGCGCCGAGACCACGTCCGCCGGCGCCTGCGTTCCACCGAGCGGATCGGCCGGACTTCCGTTTGATGCGCGCTGCGTGGCCGCGAGGCCGGCGACCGGCTGCAACGAGATCAGCTCGCCGGGTTCGAGTTGGGGCTCCGGCTCTGGCGGCGCGATGTCGGTGACCGGCGAGGCGCGCTGTTCTTCCTGGACGAGCTCGTGGGTCGTCGTCATCGTCGTCTCCTGGGGCATGACGTAGCCGAACGTGCCCGGCGCCCTCCGAAAGCTACTCGCAAGATCGTTATGAGGCCACCGGCGATCACCGCGGCCGCTGGCGTTTACTGGGCGATCGCTGCGAAGCCACGACAAAGCCGTGTTCCGGTACGACCCGACCGAGCTTGCGGTACTCGCTCACCGCCGACTCGACGATGTGCCGCATGCCGACGGGCTCCGCGGCGCTGACGGCGTCGTACGCGGCAGCCAGCACGATGTTGCGGATGTCGCCCCCGGTCAGCTCCACCGACTCGGCCAGGAAGTCGAGCTGGACCGGGTCGGACTCATCGAGGCTGGTCAGCTGCTGCAGGTGGTGTTCCCACAGGCGCCGGCGGATCGGTGCGTCCGGGTCGGGGAAGTTCACGATGAAGCTCATCCGGCGCGAGAACGCGCGGTCCAGGTTGCCGCGCAGGTTCGTCGCCAGGATCGTGATCCCGTCGAAGTGCTCCATGCGCTGCAGCAGATAGGCGATCTCCTGGTTGGCATAGCGGTCGCGCGCGTCCCGCACCTCGGAGCGGCTGCCGAACAGCGCGTCCGCCTCGTCGAAGAACAGCACGACATCGAGCGCCTCGGCCGCCTGGAACACCTTCTCGAGGTTCTTCTCGGTCTCACCGATGTACTTGTCGACGATCGCGGAAAGGTCCACCTGGAAGAGGTCGACGGACAGCTCGTCCGCGACCACGTGCGCGGCGAGGGTCTTGCCGGTGCCGGGGCTGCCGGCGAACAGTGCGGCGAGGCCGCGGCCCTTGCGCATCGTCCCCTGTGCTGCCACGACGTCGCGGTGTCGAGCCCAGCTCACCAACTGCCGCAACGACGCGGCGGCGTGATCCGGCAGCACGAGATCGTCGAAGGTCATCCGCGCCGCCGCGCCGGTCGTGATCGCGTCGCCACCGGAACTGCCGGACCCGCCGACCCGCCGGGCGGCCTCCCGCACGATCGCCGACGACACCGGCTCGTCCTTCGCGCTGGCCAGCACCCGCGCGTACCGGGCCGCCTCGGTGACGGCTTCCGGGGTCAGCCGCAGACCGAGCAGGGTCTGCTGCAACTCGACGTCCTGGTCGGCGAACTCGCCGAGATTCGACTGCCACACCGCGGCGCGCGCGGTGACGGGCAGCGTCTCGGCGTCGATCAGCAGCGGCAGCCGACGTAGCCACGACGGGTTCCACGCCCGGTTCGCGACGGCCACAACCGGCACCGCCGCCCGCTCGAGCACCTCGAGCGCGCCGCGGTCGTTCGCCTCGGTGATCACCTCGGCGCCGGCGACGAGCAGCGCCGCGCCCGACAGCCCGGCCTCACGCGCCGCCGCGGCCGTCACGTCCGAGAGGCTCTGGTCGCTCAGATGCAGCCGGAGGTCGACGGCGAGGCAGCCCAGGCCCAGTGACGCGAGCGCGCCCGCGGCCAGCGAGATGCCGGCCGACCCCTGCACCGAGCGCACCCAGACGAACGGGACGCCGCGGTCGACAGCCCGCGCGATCACCTCACCACCGGGCAGGGTGAGCGGCACGGCGGTAGTTCGCAGCCGCGACACGACCGGATCCGACGGCGCGCCGCCGGCAAGCACCGTGACCACCGGATCGGGCACCCGAAGCGCGCGACCGAGCCACGGCTCGGGGCCGGCGATGTCGACGAGCCCGTGGCGCCGCAAGGGGCCATTGGGTCCGAGGCGGGCGAACCCGTCCGGGTGGGCGGTCGGGACGCCGCAGAGCTCGAGGCCGAGCGCGACGCTCGGTCGGGCCGTCCCGGGCACGCCCCGCAGCAGGGCGAACGCGATGCCGACGTTCGCGTCGAGGTCGCCGGCCGCCGACAGCCACAGCAGGCTCGCATCGACTGCGTCCAGGCCGAAGACATCCGCGACCCCCGCGAGAGGATCGGGGCCGTCGTCCGGCGCCGCACCGTGGTGGTCCAGCCGCAGCGACGCGAGCGCCGCGTCGAACTCGACAGCGGACTGCCAGTCGGCGCCGGCCTGGGTCCGTCGCTGCCCGGCAGCGACGAGCTGATCGACGAGGCTGCTCATATGGCGCGGCACGCGGGCACCCCCCTTGTGCGGACAGCGCAGAATCAGTGGGTGATCATGCGGCCGAGAGGTGCCAACATAACGCAGGGCGGCGCGCAGGACGTAGGACCAGAGCGGTCCGTCGAGCTAGGCCGTCCCAGAGGAGCAGGCAATGTTCGTGCGCATGGTGGATGAGAGTCTCGAACGGCTGTTGCGTGACGAGCTGCCCCTGCCCGAAGACCTGGGTGACGTGAGCTTCGACGCGCCCTCCGGCAACTGGTCGGCCCAGCTGTCACGGATCACCGTCAACCTGTTCCTGTACGAGGTCGTGCGCAGCAGCCATCCCGCGTCGACGCCGACCCAGCGCGTCAACGCCAACGGCAAGGCCGAACGACGCGCGCCACAGCCGATGGTCGAGCTGAACTACCTGGTGAGCGCGTGGGCGGGCAGCCCCCGCGACGAGCACCAGCTACTCGGGGACGTGATCAGCCGGCTGGCCGCCCGCACCTCGGTGCCCACCGAACACCTGCCCGCCGGAATGGAGTATCCGATCGGGCTGTCCTTCGACGGCGACCAGCACAACCGGATCCGGGACGTCTGGAACGCCGCAGGTGCGCACTTGAAGGCGTCGTTCTCGCTGCAGGTGACCGTCGCGGCGGACACCTTCGACTGGGAGGACCAGGCTCCGCCGGTCACCCGGATCGAGGCGCTCACCGCGCCCCGGCCGGCACCGCGCTGAACCGGTTCACCCGATCCGGCTCGACTGCCTGTGCCAACCCGCATTACCAGTTCTCCACCGAGATGGACAAGACCGCCCCAATCGACGATCATGAGGCGGCCAACCTCACTCTTTCCACACGCCGTCGGGCGCCGCACCCCCGAGAACAGCCAGCGACGCCAGGGAGCCGACCGTGTTCACACGTCAGATCCGCCACGCGCACGCCCGCGTGGCAGGCATGGCCCAGTACCTGACCGATATGTCGCTGTATATGCCGTTGTATGACCCGGTCGGCTAGGTCATGCGGGTAGCGTCCGACACCCGCCTACTCGAGGTCGATCCGGGTGGGACGGCTGCCGTCGTTCTGGAGGTCGTCAATACCGGCGCAGTCATCGACGGCATCACCGCGCGGGTCATCGGACTTCCCGACCAGCTCGTCACGGCCCAACCGGCGCTGCTGCCGCTGTTCCCGGATGCCAGCGGCCAGCTGACCCTGTCGCTCGCGGTCCCGCAGACCCACCCCGCCGGCCGGCACCCGCTCACCGTCGAGGTCGTGTCGCACGGCGCCCGCGTGCCGTCGCAGTTCCTCGACGTCGACATGGACGTCACCGCGAAGCCGGCGATGCGCCTGGCCGCCCAGCCGCGGGTGGTCCGGGCCCGGCGCGGCGGACGGTTCGTGCTCGAGCTGACGAACGAGGGCAACGTCCCGCTGGACGTGAGCCTGCGGGCGATCGACGCCGACCGCGCCGCACGAACCGAGTTCGCGCCAGAACGACTGCGGATCGAAGCGGGCGCGGTGGCCCCGGTGCTGCTGATGGTGCGCGGTCCGCGGATGTTCACCGGTGCCGAAGTCGACCGAACGGTCAGCGTGGAGGCCACCGCCCGCACCGTCGAGTTGCAGCCCGACCCGACCGCCGAGGCCGAGGTCCAGGCCGTCCGCGAGACGACCGTGCGGCTGCGGCAGCGCCCGCTCGTCAGCCGTGGCCTGCTCACCGCGCTGATCCTCATGAGCATCGTCGCGCTGTGGGCCGGGGTGTTCCTGTTGGGGCTGACGAAGGTGTTCTCCGGGGACCCGATGACCAAGTCGGCGCCGGCCTCCTTCTTCGCCGCGAGCGCGGGCAGCGGCGCGGGCGGTTCGAACGGCGGCGGCGCGGGTGGTGCAGCGGGGGGTGCCGCAGGTGGCGGCGCGGCGGCGGCACCCGCCGGTGCGCTCGCGAAGACCGGCCAGTTGCCGCCCGGAATGGGCGGGGAGATCACCGGCACCGTCACCGCGGCCAACGACCAGCAGCCGGTCGGCCGGATCCTGGTCCAGGCCGTGCGCATCGGCCGCAACGGCCCGCAGATCGTGAGCTCCGCCGCGACCCAGGCCGACGGTACCTACGCGCTGGCGGGCCTGTTCCCGACCTCGTACTACGTCGAGTTCAGTGCCGCCGGCTACAAGCCGGTCTGGTACCCGCACGCCGCCGCGCAGCCGGGTGGACAGCTCGTCACCGCGGTCGCGCAGGGCAGCACCAAGAACGTCAACGCGATCGTCAACGGCAACCCGGCCAGCATCTCCGGCAAGGTCAACCCCGGCGACACGCTCACGCCGGTGAAGACGACGGTGACGGCCCGGCCGCTGCTCGGCAAGGACACCGGCAAGGCGATCGCGACCACGACCACCAACGCGGCCGGGAGTTACCTGCTGCCGCACCTGCCCGCTCCGGGCAGCTACCAGCTCACGTTCACGACGTCGGGCTATCAGGCCAGCACGATCGTCGACTCCGTCGCCGGCGGCGACCAGCGTCTCGAGCCGACCGTCACGCTCGGCGCGAGCACCGGCCAGATCAGCGGGGTGGTCGTCGACAACGGCAACCCGTTGGGCGGCGCGACGGTTAGCACCACGGTCGGTGGCAAGGCGCTCACCGTCATCACGCCGACCACCGGTCAGGTCGGGGCCTTCGTGCTCGGCAACCTGCCGACGCCGGCCACCTACGTCATCACGTTCACCGCTCCCGGACACGGCACCGACACGACCATCGTCGACCTCACCGCCGGCCAGAGCCGGACGGGGCTGAAGATCAGCCTGGCCGGCGGCACGGGAAGCGTCACCGGACGCCTGGTCGACGCGCACGGCACCGGGCTGGGCGGTGCGACCGTCACCGTCGGCGGGGCGACCACACCGTCGGGCACCACCACACCGTCGGGCACCACACCGTCGGGCACCACACCGTCGGGGACGACCACACCGTCGGGCACGACACCGAGCACCACCACCCTCACGTCCGGCAGCGTCGGCAGCTTCGCGATCAACGGCCTCGTCGCTCCCGGCTCCTACACGCTGACCTTCACCCTCGACGGCTACGCGCCGGCCAGCGTGCCGGTGACGCTGAAGGACAACGGCGCGCCGCCGAATGTCACCGTCACGCTGTCCACGCAACTCGGCGGCATTACCGGCACGATCACCGGCCCGGGCGGCACCTCACAGGTCGGCGCCACCGTCACCGCGACCAACGGCCGGCAATCCTGGACCGCGACGTCCAGCTCGCCGGGCGGTGCGCTGCCCAGTGGTGGGTATCTCATCTCCGGGCTGCAGCCCGGTACGTACAGCATCACCGTCACCGCGTCCGGACACACGCAGCAGACCGCAATGATCAGCGTGATCGCCGGCCAGACGGTGCGTCAGAACCTGCGGCTGGGCGGCTGACATGCGCGTCGAGGTCACGCCCAGGCAGGCCGCCGTCATCCCCGGTCAGCAGCAGCCGATCACGATCACGATCACCAACACCAGCACGGTCATCGGCGGGTACGCGGTGCGCGTCCTCGGTGCCGACCCGGGCTGGGTCGCTCTCGACGCCGACCAGCTGTCGCTGTTCCCGGACGAGACGCGCACCCTGATCGCCACGATCACGGCGCCGCGCGGTATCCCCGCGGGAACGCGGCGCATCGCGGTCCAGGTGCGTGAGCTGACGCCGCCGGAAGCAAGCACGATCACCGAGCTGGATCTGACCGTCCCGGCGGCGAAGTCGCTGCAGATGCGGGTCGACCCGCTGGCGGTTACCGCGGGTCGCCAGGCGACGTTCAGCCTTATCGTCGAGAACGCCGGAAACACCCAGATCGCCGGCCAGCTCTCGGGCGACGACCCGGAGGGCAAGGTCGGGTTCGCGTTCGAACCCGAGCGGGTCGCCCTGGCGCCGGGCGAGCACGCGGTCGTCGACATGAAAGCCAAGGCGCGACGGCACATCACCGGCTCGCCCACCGTGCGGATGCTCGGCGTCTATCTCGACGAACTGTCCGCCGACCCGTTCTTCGACGGCACCGATCCCGACCGCCCCCCACCCGCCCGCGGCGAACGCGACGCACTGGCGAACGCGACCTTCGTCCAGCGCTCCGTGCTGTCGCGCGGCCCGCTCTCGCTGCTCGGCCTGCTCGCCGCGGTCACGGTGTTCGCGATCGTGATCACGATCGCGCTGTCGCGCCTGGTCGGCCAGACGACCGCGGATCGCAACCTGGCCCTTCAGGTGGCGGCGGCGCGCAACCAGGCCGCCACGACCGGCACGTCCGGGGTCGCCGGCACCGTGCACCTGCTGACCTCGGGCAAGCCGGTCGCCGGTGTCGCGGTGAGCGTCTTCAACGCCTCGGACACCGCCACGCCGGTGGCGACCACC
>JAODNL010000340.1 GCA_025465405.1 Pseudonocardiales bacterium
TCTGGTCGACGATCAGGTTGCTGATGACGCGCGGCTGGGAGTCATACACGAGGCCCTTCTTCTGGGCATACGTCGACGTCGCTTGTGGCGGGAAGCCGGGGGGCGCCCCCTCCGCAGCGTTGAACACCGGCGTGGTCAGGCGCGGGAAGGGCACGTCGGCCGCGGCGAACTTCTCGCGGCCGGGGAACAGGTTGTTACACGATCCGTCGACTGTGCGGAGTCCGTACGCCGACAGGCGGTCAGGAATCTGGTCAGGACCGGACCCGACCAAAGTGCCGCACGGATTTGCCGCGGTCAACGTGGCCGCATGGTGCTCGGAGATCTTGATCTGCTTGAGAATGAAGGCAAGGTCCCCCGTCGTTACGGTGAACCCGTTACCCACCGGCGCCGGCACGGCGCGCGCCGCTGATGCGACGACACCGGGCACCAGTCCGAACACCAACAGCGCCGCTACGAACTTGGCTGTGTACCGCTTCGTCTCCCGCACGGTAACCCCCATGAGAATCCGCCCGTTCCTGAATCGCGTGCCGTCGGAATGGACGGCGCATGCCGATCCGGAATATGGGCCATAGGCGTCAATCAATCGTGAAATGCGTGACAGAGACGAGCCCGAGGCGGACGTCAGTCCCGTTCGCTGCCCTGTGTCGGAAGCACAAGCACCGCGACTGTGCCACCGGTCACGCCTGGTAGCACGGTCAACTCCCCGCCGAGGTCGCGGGCCGCGTCGGCAATCAGAACCAGACCCAGGTGGCCATCCGCGCGCCGGTCCCAGCCGTCCGACGGCAGGCCCCGGCCGTCGTCGATCACCGACAACCGCACAGTCTCCGTATCACCCATCAACTCGACCGTGACGTGACGGGCCGCCGCGTGCTTGGCGACGTTGACCAGAAACTCGCGCGCAGCGCGATACACGGTCTCGGCGACGCCTGGACCCACCGACTCGGGGAGCTCCACCCGCACGTCCAATTCGACCGAATCGCTTGCGCGGAGCCGCTCGGCGAGATCGCGCAGCGCCAGATCCAGGCCAGGAGCTGTCAGGTCCGGCGGGTGGATGTCGATGATCAGCGCTCGTAGATCATGTACGGATCGCTCGACGGCGGCGCAACTCTTGTCGAGAAGTTCGCGTGCCTCGAGCGGGTAGCTTCCGGGCATCACCCGCACGAGCGCGCCCAGTGCATAGCCCGCGCCGGCGAGGTCTTGGATCACGCCGTCATGCAGGTCGTGGGCGATGTTGCGTCGTTCGCGGCTTGACGCAGCAAGTGAGCCGGCCAGCAATCGCGCCCGCTCCTGCTGGGCGCGACCGACCCGGCGTACGAGCCACACCGACACGGGCAGCTGAGTCAACAGCAGAACCAGGAGGGATGCGAACGCCAGCGGGACCAGGGCGCCCGTCAGGCGGCTCTGCGCGGCACGAAGCCGAACATCGGTCGAGTACGTCTCGAACGCCACAATCGTGCCGTCGTCGAGCTTGAGTGGAACGTACGCCTCGACCAGGTGGTCGAAGGTGAGCTTCTCGTTGATGTTCTCGGCGTCGCTGAGATGCGAGACTCCGACGGTTGTCGCTCCGTCGTCAATGGCATCGACGACCTCTGGGTTGCTTCCCGCGAAGTTCCGCCCGACCAGCGCATGATCGTCGGAGTAGATCACTGTCTCGTCGCGCGTCCACACCTTCACCTTCACCAGCACCCCGTCGTGGCTTCGGATCCGAACGGCGCGATCCAGAAAACTGATGGCGCCGGCGTCGCCCCTGATCGCCGCGGGTAGGACGGGTGCGAACACAGTGTTGCCGATCACCGTGGCATTTCGCCGCGCCGTGTCGAGTTCCTCCGAGCGTGCGACGCGACGCGCGAGCAGCAGAGAGCCGGTCGCGACCACACCGAACGCGATCCCAGCTGTGACGACGAGCGCGATGATCGACCGACGCACCGACAGCTCGGGCCGAGGCATCCTTCGTGGCTTGCCTGTCACGCGCGACGTCATTGGGTGGAATCAATCAGCCCTAGCCGCTGCGCCTTGACGACAGCTTCCAGTTGCGACTGCGCACCAAGTTTGGCGTAGATCGACTTCACATGTCCGCGCGTGGTGTGGATGCTGAGGTTCAGCACCCGGGTGATCTGTGCCGGCGCCACTCCCTTGCCCATCAGATCGAGCACGTCGCGCTCGCGGTGAGTAAGGGGCTCGACCGGCTCGTCGTCGAGAGGCGGTGGCGCCACGGTAGCGGTGTGTCGGAACACTGACGGCGCGACCACCATCGATCCGTTCCGGGCGCGGCGAAGGACCGAGAGCATCTCCGTCAGCGAACCTGCCTTCGGCGCGAAGGCGCTCGCGCCCGCGCTGGCCGCCTTCGCGACCCAGCTCGGTTCGCGGTGTGCGGAAATGACAGCCACGATCGTCTCCGGCAGCACTTCTCGGATCCGCCTCGTGGCCTCCAAACCGTCTCGACCGCCCAGCCGGATGTCCATGACAACCATCGCCGGTCGGGTGCGCACGGCTAGGTCCACGGCAGCGTCGGCACTCGCCGCTCTGCCAACGATCTCGAAGTCCGCCTCGTTCGCCAGCGCCAGTGCCAGCAGGTCCGCAAACGCATGATGATCGTCCACGATGATGACGGTCTTGACGGCGTCATTCACTTGCACATCGAACTGTTGCCCCACGACGTTCCCCCCGATACGCCGCTACGTTTCAATGCGAAGCGCCGTGGCGACAAAGATAGACTACTTTCCGAGGAAGGCACATCGACTCGGCCATTGATGACCTGCAACGGATGATCTATGCCCCACTTTGGGCACTTCTGAGATATTGATCCGAGGCAAGATCTCGACTACTCGGCGAGCGCCACCCCCTCGCATTAGGGGGTCAGGTCCGTGCACCGCATTGCTACGGTCGAGCCGCAGTTCATGACCGCTACACGGGTTAACGTCTTTCCGGGGGGATAGACATGAAAGTACTCGTTCCCGTACCTTCCCGCGAGATCGATCATCACGCCGCCGAGGTGCGCATGCTCGGCGCACTCGACGTACGCCGGGGTGACGGGTCGACCATCGACATCCGAGCCTGGCGCACCGGCAAGACCGCGGATCTTGTTCGACTCCTCGCCATGGGGGCCGGACAACCCGTCCCGACCGACATGCTGCTTTCGGTGCTGTGGCCGAAGTCCGATCAGCACCGCGGACTGGCCAGCCTGCGCACGGCAGTCGCCCAGGTTCGGCAGGTGCTCGGCCACCACCATGTCGAACGGAGTCTGGCGGGGCTGCGATTGGCGGACGCGTGGGTCGACGTGGTCGCCTTTCGCGACCTTACTGCTGAGGTGCGGCGATTGATGAGCGCTGGGGACATGAGCCGGGTGGTGGCGATCGCGCGCGAGGCGGACGCACTGTATCGAGGAGACCTGCGCGCTCACGACGACGGCGCGGAATGGGTACAGGCCCAACGGCACTCTCTGGCCGACGCCCGCCAGATCATGCTCTGCGACGCCGCCGAGGCGACGTTGGCTTGTGGATCTGCGCAGGATGCGATCGATTTCGCCGGCCGCGCGTTGGCGCTGGAGCCATTCTGCGAGCGCGCCTGTCGCGTCCTTATGCGCGGCTTCGCCGAGATTGGTGAGAGCCCGCGAGCGCTGCGCGAATACGAGCATCGGCGGATGCTGCTCGCCGAAGAACTCGGTGTCGATCCGTCGCCGCAGACGCGCGCACTGCACCTCGAGTTGCTCTGCAAGGACCAGCCGTCTCCCGCTGCATGACCGAGCGGGGGCGGCACGAATGGGGCCCAATCACCGAACCTGCACCGCGACCGGGAGCACGCTCGCGTCGAACGGCGAGGTCTGGACGGTCAGCGCGATCATCCACCGGCCGCTGCGCGGGAAACGTCACGCCGGTGTCCTGCCTGCCGTTGCCCGCCGAACCAGCGGGGTTCGCCAGCCGCACCCCGGAACGAATCCGACCTCGCCACAGATGCACCATGTCGGCGACGACAGCCACCGGCGTCTGCAACCCGATCGTGGGTGGCCGGCCAGAGTCCAGGTCACCATCAACAGCATCGTGCGCCACGCTCGCGGCGAAGACCGGGTAGCGCCGCGGCGTTGCTCGCCGACCCGGAGCCGCGTCGCGCCGGCTCCGAGCGCGACCGCGAATGGCGCGTTGCCCGTCACCTTGCTAGGAGCACCTGATCTCAACAGGTCGAGGGCGCCGCTGCACGTAGGCAGGACACCGCCCGTCGGCCCTCGACCTGTGTCTGGAAGGTTAGGAAGCACCTGCAAAACATTCGTCAAACCTGATCCGAGCCGTCCGTTCGGCTCCCATGCAGCGCACCGACCCGGACATACCGGCCATCCTCCGGCAAAGGCCACGCGTTAGCGTGGACGCCATGGAATACCGAAACCTCGGACGCAGTGGGTGCGTGGTGTCGTCACTGGCGCTGGGCACGATGACCTTCGGCACGGAGAGCGACGAGCCGGTAGCCCACGCGCAACTCGATCGGTTCGTCGAGGCCGGCGGCACGCTCGTCGACACCGCGGACGTGTACTCCAACGGCGCGTCGGAAGAGATCATCGGGCGATGGCTGGCCGACCGACCGGCCGACGTGACCGACCCGGTCGTGCTGGCCACCAAGGGCCGGTTCCCGACGGCCGCCGATCCCAACGGCGCGGGCTTGTCGGTGCGGCACCTCGGCGGCGCGCTGGACGCGTCACTGCGTCGCCTCGGCGTGGACACGATCGACCTCTACCAGGCCCACGCGTTCGACCCGCTCACGCCGCTCGAGGAGACGCTGCGGGCCTTCGACGGATTCCTGCGCGCCGGAAAGATCCGCTATTACGGCTTGTCGAACTTCACCGGCTGGCAGCTGACCAAGGCCGTACAGCTGGCCCGGACGATGAACATCGCACCGCCAGTGACGCTGCAGCCTCAGTACAGCTTGCTGGTCCGCCAGATCGAGTGGGAGATCGTGCCGGCGGCTTCGGACGCCGGCCTCGGGCTGCTGCCGTGGTCGCCGCTCGGCGGCGGCTGGCTGTCGGGCAAGTACAAGCGCGACGAGCGCCCCAGCGGAGCGACCCGGCTCGGCGAGGATCCCGGCCGCGGCATGGAGGCATACACCAGGCGCGGCAGCCGAGACAACACCTGGGACGTCATCGATGCCGTGCAGACGATCGCGCAGCAGCGCGGTGCGTCCATGGCTCAGATCGCGCTCGCGTGGGTCACCGATCGACCGGCGGTCAGCTCCACGATCCTCGGCGCCCGCACGATCGAACAGCTCGAGGACAACCTCGGAGCCGCGGACCTGCATCTCACCGACGACGAGATCGCGACGTTGAACAAGGTCAGTGCGCTCGACCCAGGGGACTACCCCTACGGCGAGCTGGGCGTCGAACAGCGCGACCGCATGCTGACCTCCGGCCGCTGACGCTGACCCGCCGCGCTCCAGCCGCTCGTCGACCACGCGGTGCCGTCGGCACAGACGGCGAAGGCCTCGTGGTCGGGCAGGCCCTCGATCCATTCCCGCGCGGCGGCGCCCATCGCGAAGCCGGCGGTGGCGTACGCGTCGGTCCGCCCGAGTCGCGTGCCGACGAGCGTGATGCTCGCAAGCTCGCTCGGTGGCTGCCTGGTGTGCGGGTTGATCACATGCGCTCCGCGCTCCGCCGTGCCTGACGTGGCCACGGCCAGTCCGGTGCCGATGACAACGGCCGCGAGCATCCCGGGCTCGAGCGGGTGGCTGACGCCGATTCGCCATGGTTGATCGGGGGACGCGTCGCCGGCGCATTGCACGTCTCCCCCGCCGTTCACACAGTGATTCACCGAGCCGGCCGCGACCAGAATGTCGCTGGCGGTCTCGATCGCCCAGCCCTTGACCAGACCGGACGGATCAAGCACACCGCTGGCATAAGCGGAGAAGTAGCCCTGGGTCTGTTCGGTCAGCCGGTTGCACGTCTCGATGATCTCGGTGACCTCTGGCGCGCAGTCCGCGAGCGTGTACTCGCCCCGGCCGAGCCGGCTGATATCGCTGTCGGCGCGGTAGGTGGAGAACGTCCGGTCCACCCAGTGCAGCCATCGCTCAGCTTCGTCCAGGGCCGTTTGTTCCACGCCCGGCGAGTGCACGTCGAAGGAGAAGACGGTTCCCATGCATTTCACGACACGTCGCGAAGGCGTGGCCGCCGCGGTCATTTGATGCCGGCCTTGTCGAGCGCGCTCTGCAGCGACTGCATATAGCCCTGGCTGGTGTAGCTCGCGCCGGACACCGAGTTGATGTTCGCACTCTGCGCGCTGATCGTCTCTTGCAGCAGGATCGGCGCGGCGGCAGTGTTGATCTCTTGCGAGCGCCCGTCGTAGGCGGTGAGCTGCAGCAACGACACGTTGTCGATCTTTGACCCGCTGACGACGACCTGTACCTGGACGACGCCGTATTGGGTGTCGATCGCGTCACCCGCGATGGTGCGCTTTGCCGTCGCCGTGCTCGGTGTCGCAGAGCCGGTCGATCCAGGTTTGGGCGATCCGCCGGTCGTGGCCGGGGTCTTGGGCGTCGAGGGGGTGCTCGTTGCGGGCAGCCCGGCGGACGGCAGAGCCCCGGCCGTGCTCAGCGGGTGGCTCTGCGACTTGAAGCTCAGCAACGCCACCAGGCCGACCACGGTCCCGGCGATCGTGAGGAGTACGCGTTTCATCGTCAACCGTCCTAGAACACGAATGATTCGTGGTGAATGTGGCGGCGGGGCACGCCGGCCTCCCGTAATGACCGTTCGGCCGCGGCCATCATCGCTTCCGGTCCGCAGAGGAACACGTCTCGGTCACGCAGGTCAGGAACGAGTCGCTGCAGCTTCGGCACCGACAGGTGATCGTTGACACCGCGCCGTGGCGGTCCGACGAGGTAGTGGACGAGCGCTCCGCGCTGCCGGGCGATCTCGTCGAGTTCGTGACGCAGCACGATGTCGTCCGGCCTCGCGGTCCGATAGACCAGCGTGAGGTCACCCGGCTGGCCCGGCATCGTCTCGAACAAGGCGCGCAACGGCGTGATGCCGACTCCGCCGGCCAGCAGCAGGACCTTTCGCCGCGTGCGCCGGGCCGCGGTGAAGCCGCCGGACGGGCCTTCGGCAAGAACGCGAGTCCCGGGCTTCAGGTGCAGCAACGCCGCACTGTGACCACCAGAAACCTTGACCGTGATCCGCAGCAGGTCACTGCGCGGAGCAGCTGACAACGAGTAGGGGTTCGCCGCCCACCAGAGATCGCGAGTGAGGAACCGCCAGCGGAAGAACTGTCCCGGCTCCGCGTGCAGGGCGTCCAGATGCCGTCCGGTCAGGTAGACGGAGACGATGTCGGCCGACTCGCGGTTGATGCCGGCGACGCGCAGATCGTGGCGGATCACGTTGCGAAGCGGCACGACGACGCGATACCAGATCAGCAGGGCTGCGACCACGATGTACATCACCGACCACAGGACCCGAGCCTTGAGGTTGTTGACGAAATCGGCGCCGGTCGAGAACTGATGGCTGAACGCCAGCGCGATCGCCAGATACGTGTACAGATGGATGAAGTGCCACGTCTCGTAGCTCAGACGGCGGCGCGCGGCTCGCGCCGACACGACGCCGACCGCAACCAGAAGGAACGTTGCGACCGTCGCCATCATCACGTCGGGGTAGGTGGTCAGAAGGTTCGCGGACTCGTGAACAACGTTGGTGTGCGCAGTAACCGCGTATCCCCAGATGATCAGCAGCGTATGAGCAACCGACAGGCTGACCGTGTATCGGCCTCCCATCGCGTGCCACCGCGCGAGGCGATCCGTTCCGACCCCTCGCTCGAGTGCCGGTACCCGCGCCATCAACGCGAGCAGGACGACGACGGCGTACCCGGCGAGCAAGCCGGTGATCCGTCCGGCATTCGTCAGCCAGTCGCCGAAGCCGCGCACGAAGAACGTGTCCTGCCACCAGAGCGCGATGACGGCGACGGTGCCGATCGCGATGATCGCCAACGCCACGTTGGGACTGATGCGAAACGCCCGCCGGACGGTCGGCGCGCGCAGCGGGACCTGGTGCTGCGAGATGGCGGTCACACCGATCCCCTCTCTCTGGACACCGGACCTCATCCAGGATCGGTCCACGGTCTCTGCAATTGCTCTCAATAACCTGTGACTATCGAATTCAGAGGAGATTGAGAGCTGTCACAGAGGCTTGCGGCCGCCGGTTGGTCTCATGCTGGACGCGTGGACGAGCCGGCCGGGAAGCGGCGATTCGGGCGCGCGGACGGCGAGCCGGTCCGCGCGCTGGTCGTCGACGACGAGATCGACCTCGCGGACGTGCTGACCAGCATGTTGCGCATCGAGGGCTGGGACGCGCGTGCCGCGCACAATGGCGCCGACGCCGTGCAGCTGGCTCACGAGTTCGTTCCTGACGCTGTCGTCCTCGACGTCATGTTGCCGGACATCGACGGGTTCGAGGTGCTTCGCCGGATGCGGGCGGACAATCCCGCCGTGTGCGTGCTTTTCCTGACTGCTCGCGACTCGGTCGAGGACCGGATCGCGGGCATCACCGCGGGTGGTGACGACTACGTCACCAAGCCGTTCAGTCTCGAAGAGGTTCTCGCTCGCCTGCGGGGGCTGATCCGCCGTGCCGGCGTGGTGCAGTCCGCCGGCGCGAACCGCATCGCCGTCGGGGACCTGGTCATGGACGAGGACGCTCGAGAGGTTCGGCGCGGCCGCGATCTGATCGAGCTGACTGCTACCGAGTTCGAGTTGCTGCGGTTCCTCATGCGCAACCCGCGCCGGGTGCTGTCGAAGGCTCAGATCCTCGACCGGGTCTGGAGCTACGACTTCGGCGGGCGCGCGCATGTCGTCGAGCTCTACATCAGCTACCTGCGCAAGAAGGTGGACGCCGGTCGAACCCCCATGATCCACACGGTTCGCGGTGTCGGGTACCTGCTCAAGGCGGCCGGCACGTGAGCCGGCACATCACGCTGCGCGGACGGCTGGTGGCGGTGTTGCTGGCCTGCCTCCTGTTCAGCTGCGTCACGATCGGTGTGGTGACGACGCTGTCGCTGCAACGGTTCCTCCTCGATCGGCTCGACCAGCAGCTGTCGGAGGCCGGCAACCGTTACGCGGTCTCGCTCGAACATCCCGGCGACGGAGACGCCGACGACAGCGACTTCCGGTCCGTGGTCGGCCAGCCGACCGGCACGCTCGGCGCGCGGGTTCTCAACGGCGCCGTCACGGCCCTCGGAGTCGTGGGCAGCAGCGACCGTGGCAGCGCGGCCCAGACCCGGGCCGCGATCGCCGCGATGCGCCCGAGCAGCCGCCCGCGAACCGTTCACGTGCCCGGCCTCGGCGAGTACCGCCTCCTCGTCCAGCCGGGTCGCGACGGCGACCTGCTCATCACCGGCCTGCCCGAACATCCGGTCGACGAGACGATCGCGCGCCTGCTCGAGGTCGAGGGAATCGTCTTCGGGCTCGCGCTACTGGCCAGCGGTGTCGTCGGCGCACTCTTGGTGCGGCTGTCGCTGCGGCCCCTTAACCGCGTCGCGAGTACGGCGCTGCAGGTGTCCGAGCTGCCGCTCGCCAGCGGCGAGGTCTCCATTCCGGACCGGGTCGACAACCCGGCCCCTGGGACCGAGGTCGGGCAGGTCGCCGAAGCCTTCAACCACATGCTCGAGCACGTCGAATCCGCATTGACGGTGCGTCAGTCCAGCGAGGACCAGCTGCGCCGGTTCATCGCGGACGCCAGCCACGAGTTGCGCACGCCGGTCTCGGTGATCCGTAGTCATGCCGAGTACGCCCAACGAGTGGGCGGCGAGATCCCGGACGAGGTAACCCACGCCCTCGGGCGGATCACCGCCGAATCCGACCGGATCTCGATGCTGGTCGACGACTTGATCCTGCTCGCACGTCTGGACTCCGGCCGCCCGCTCGCGCGCGAGCCGGTCGACCTGACCCGAATCACCCTCGATGCCGTCCGTGACGCACAGATCGCCGGACCCGAGCACCAATGGCGTCTCGACCTGCCCGACCAGCCCGTGATCGTGCGTGGCGACGAGCACGCCCTGCACCAAGCGCTGGCCAATCTGCTTGCCAACGCACGGGTGCACACGCCGGCCGGGACGACGGTGACGGTCGCCATCGACGCCACGGCAACGCGGACCGGGGCGATCCTCACCGTCACCGACGACGGCCCGGGCGTTCCACCCGACGTCGCGCCGCGAGTCTTCGAGCGCCTCGTGCACGGCAACGGCGCGGCACGGGGCACGTCCGGCGGCAGTGGACTGGGACTTGCCATCGTCGCCGCGATCCTGCACGCCCAGAACGGCCGGATCGAGCTGACGAGCGCGCCCGGCCGGACCCAGTTCCGGATCGAGCTGGCCGCGTCTGACAAGTAACGGATGCTGGATGCAACATCTGCTACATTGAACGGTAACGTCAAACCATCGGAGGGTTACTCGCGTGAGCGCTGCAACCTGGGGCCTCTTGATCGCGACTTTCGTCGCGTGCTTCGTCGAGATGGTCGAAGCCACCACCATCGTGATGGCGATGGGCTTCACCCGCAGTTGGAAGTCCGCCATGGCCGGCACCGGCGCGGCCCTCGCGGTCCTCGCTGTGGTGACGACGATTGCCGGCTACGCCCTGACGACATGGCTGCCCGAATCGGCTCTGCAACTCGCAATCGGCGGGCTGCTGTTGATCTTCGGCTTGCAGTGGCTTCGAAAAGCGATTCTTCGATCCTCGGGTCGTAAGGCGGTCCACGACGAGGACAAGATCTACCGGGACGAAGTCGCCGCGGCGAAGGCGGCCGGCGAACCGAGCCCCGGCATCGACATGTTCTCGTTCATGGTCTCCTTCAAGGGGGTCTTCCTCGAGGGCATGGAGGTGGTGTTCATCGTGATCACGTTCGGCCTGAATGCCAAGGACGTCCCCGTCGCTGTCATCGGTGCGGCCGCCGCCACGGTCGCCGTCCTGGCGATCGCCGTCGTGGCCCGCAGGCCGCTGTCGATGATCCCGGAGAACCTGCTCAAGTACGGCGTCGGCCTCCTGCTCGCCTCCTTCGGCACGTTCTGGGCGGTCGAGGGTCTCGGTATCTTCCGCGCCGGCCGCCACAGCCTGGCCTGGCCGGGCAACGACGCGGTCATCCCGGTGCTCATCGCCGTCTGGTTCGTGCTGACGCGAGTTTTCATCGCGGCACTGCGCACGAATGCTCCGGCGCCCGCAGCTGTCGAGCACGAATCGAGCCGGATCGGAGAGCCCGCCACATGAAGTTTCTCAAAGCCTTCGGGGCGTTCTGGTACGACTTCATCATCGGTGACGACTGGAAGATCGCGGTCGCGGTGGTCCTCGCCCTCGGAGCAGCCGTTGCCGCGCTGGAAGGAAAGCTCTTCGGCGACCACGGGCTGGCGATCCTCGGCGGCATCTTGATCGTCGTCTTCTTCGCGATCAGCCTGGCGATCGACGTCCGGCCACGCAGGCCCAAGGTGGACGACTGATCGGGCAGGCGCGCGCTCGGTATGGATCACGAGGCCGGGTCCGCGCCGGCGTCGTCCTCCTCGTCGACAGCGCCCGCTCGTTCGCCGACGGCCGGCCCTGCCGAGTCGCACGCAGCGCCGACGAGGCGATCGCGATCCTTCGGCTACACGAATTCGACGTGATCGAGCAACTGTGGTTGGAGCACGACCTGGGCTGGCGGCGGGACGCATCGCCGCTCACTACGATGCCGGTCGTGGAGGAGCTCGTCAGTGCCGCGGGATACGGACGTCCCTATGCGATCAACGAGATCCGGATTCATACCAGGAACGCGGCGGGGGCATCGGCGATGAAGATTGCCTTGGCCGACGCCGGCTACCGGATCGTTCGACACTACGACCCGCGCACACTTCGACTTTGATGGCGCCGCGTCAACGGAAGTCCGCGCCGCAGGCACCCGACATCACCCAATGGCTGCTGCTGATCTATCGAGTGCCCAGTGACTCCTCGCGCGCGCGCGTCGCCGTATGGCGGGACCTGAAGCGACTCGGGGGCCTGTACGTACAGCAAGCGGTGTGTGTACTTCCAGATCTGGCGGACGTTCGCAACAGCCTCGCCGTGTTGCGCACACGTATCGACGAACTCGGCGGGTCGAGCATCTTCCTGACGTTGCGCGACGTCGACGACGAGACCCGCCAACGGTTCGTCGAAGGCTTTCGCGCCAACTCAGCCAAGGAATACAGCGAGATCATCGAAGAGTGCGACACCAAGTTCGTCAAGGAGATCGAGTTCGAGCGGTTCCGCGAGAACTACACCTTCGAAGAGGCCGAAGAGATCCGGCAGGATCTCGAGAAGTTGCGTCGATGGCTCGACAAGGTCGAGGCCCGTGACTGGGTGGACGCCGAGGGGCGAGATGAGGCTCGTGAGCGCGTCGCGCAATGCGAAGTCCTGCTCGAGGAGTTCGAGGCAGATGTGTACGAGCGCCTGAATGCCGCTGGCGCCGAAGAATGACGCGCACCGCGGTCTCAGTCGAGCCGTAGGTTCTCGCGGGCCCACAGCGCGGCCGAGGTCCGGTCCGCCACGCCGATCCGGCGAAACACATTGCCCAGATGCACTTTGACAGTGCGCTCGGTGATGCCGAGCATGCGGCCGATCTGCTTGTTGGCAAGGCCCTTGCTCACCAGACCAAGCACCTGGACCTCGCGCTCGCTGAGCCGGTCACCCGGCGACGCGGCACTGCGCAGCAGTGCACCCGCGACCCGTGGATCGATCGGCGCGTGACCGAGCGCGGCTGACCGCACCGCCGAGAGCAGCTCGTCCGGGCCGCAGTCCTTGAGCACGTAGCCGATAGCACCAGCCGCGAGGGCCTCCCGAACCCGGTCGTGGTCCGAGAACGAGGAGAGGACCACAACCCTGGCGTCCGGCTGCGCGGACGCGAGCCGGTGCGTGGCGGTGACGCCGTCCATCACCGGCATCGACAGATCCATGAGGATCACGTCCGGCCGCGTGCGTTCGGCATGCTCGATCGCCTGGGCACCATCGCCTGCCTCGTCGACGTCCTCGATGTCGGCAGCGCTGTCGAGCAGCGCCCGAAGGCCGGTGCGGACCAGCGGATGGTCGTCGACGAGCAGCACGCGAATCATCGGATCGGCACCGTCAACAACCACGTCGTTCCGAGTCCGCTGCGTACCTGCAAGGTGCCTCCGATCTCGCTGACGAGGTCACGGACCAGCGCCAGGCCGAAATGTCCCTGAGCGGCCGCTTGAGTGGGGTCGAACCCGCCACCGTCGTCGTCGACCGTCATTTCCACCGCCCCGTCGAGGCCCTCGATCACGAGCCGCACGTACTGCGCGCCGGCGTGCAGGACGGCGTTGCTCAGCAGTTCCTGAACGATACG
>JAODNL010000364.1 GCA_025465405.1 Pseudonocardiales bacterium
GATATGCAGGACGTCGGCTGTGAGAGTGACGGCGACGTTTGTCGTTGGCAGCGAGGTTCCGTGGGTGAACTCGTAGACGAGGGAGTCGACAGCGGCGATCGTCGCAACCCTGGTGGGATCGCTACCCGCATAAGCCACCGCCGTCGAGGCGGCGTCACTGGTGGTGATGCCCCCATCGTCCACCGTGTACTTTGCGCTCAGCGTGTTCACCGTGTCGTCGAGAACGATCGTGCCGTCGTGGCCGAAGTCAAGTTCGGGCCGCCCACTGTTTGTGAGCGCGATAGTTTCGGTGCCGTCTGCAATGGCGGTGAGACGCCACGCCGTTCCGGCGAGGGACGCCAGCGACGTGGAAAGGGCAGCGGCCGAGGTTGTGCTTCGTCGAGCACCGCTCACCCGGTTCGCGGGACTCGCACACCCGGCGACCACGACAAATGCGGCGAGGACCGTAATGGTTCTCCTGACGAAACCGGGCTCCATCGCATCCCTCCTCGCTCTTCCGGACGCCTCGCTCTTCTGGACGGGCTGAGGCAAGCGTTTGGTTCCACGCCCTGGAACGGTGCCCCGCTCGGCTCGCACTGATGGTCTGTCTCGTCTCGACGAGCTTCGATACTCGCCTGGGTGACGTGGGTGGCGCAGCCTCGCAGTAGGTGCTTCCCTGTCCGAGTGGGCGAGCGTGAGCTCAGCCTCGTGCGGAGGATCGCACTTGCGCTGCCAGACGTCAACGAGCGGATGAGCCACGGCGCCCGCTGTTATTTCGTGCGGGATCGGCAACCCCTGTGTTACTTCCATGACGATCATCGAGGCGATGGTCGGATCTCTTTGTGGTGTCCGGTCCCCGACGGCGCTCAACAGGAACTGGTCACGGCCGATCCTGAGCGATTCTTCAAGCCGCCGGTGTCCGCGCGTGGAACCTTCGCGAACTGGCTAGGAGTGTTCCTCGACGAGCCTGATCCGGACGAGGTCGATTGGGACGAGATCGCGGCAATCGTCGAGGACTCCTATCGTCTGGTGGCACCCAAGGAGCTGATCGCGCAACTCGACGGTCGGCGATGACAACAACCCGCTCATCTGGCCGATGAGCTCGTGCAATCCGCAAGCGGTCGACGACACGGTGGGCGTGCCGGCCGATGATCGTCCAGCCGCACACCCATTGTGATACTCGCCCGCTGCCAGCGCCGGCTGAGCATCAAGTGGCCACCGCGCGGGGTGTCAGCAGGCGGTGTGCTCGGGCATGCCGTTGTAAGGGCCGGTGCTGTCGATGAGCCAGCTGCCGTCGGCGCCCTGGATCATCGTGTAGAGCAGGGTCCAGTTGTCGCAGGTATCGCCGCTAGGGCCTTTGTCAGCGGTTTGCAGGCTGGTGAAGGCGAGCGCGACGTGCACGGTCGTGGCATCGACGGCCTGCGCGGCGATCACGGTGAGCCCGGAGTCGTAGCTGGTGGCGTCGCCGTTGGCGAATTGCTGCTCGCTGGCGCCGCCTTGGAGTCGTGGGCTGAGCACCGCGTAGGCGCTGGCGTAGTCGCCGGTGTTGATACCGCCGAAGTAGGTATTGAAGGCGGCGACGATGCCCGCCGCTTGGGCATCGGTGATCTGCCCGGTCGGTGGCGTCGGCACGTTCGGAACGGCTTGCGATGGGCCGAGCGGGTTAGGGCAGGCCGCGGGCGGGACCGGGCTGGGCGCCTGCTGCCACCGCTGGATGGCTGCGCTGGCTTGGTTGGCGGGAACGGCGTAGCCGATGCCGTTGGCATTGGTCTGCAGCGCGTCGATGAGGCCGACGACTGTGCCGTACTGGTTGATGAGTGGACCGCCGCTATTACCCGGGTTGATCGCGGTATCGGTCTCCACCATGCCGGTCAGCGCGGTGCCGTTGACGGTGATGTTGCGGTCCAGCCCGCTGACGTCGCCATGGGTGAGAGTGATCGGGTTGCCGATCGGGAATCCGATCGCGGCGACCTGGTCACCGATGCTCGGTGCGCTCGTGGCGAAGCGGAAGTGGAAGCCGGTCAGGGGTCGGTTGGCTTGCACGAGAGCGAGATCATGCGCGGGGTCTGAACCGATGACCGTGCCGGTGGTGCGCTGCGCACCGTCGATCAGGCTGACCACGACGGACTGGTCGACGACGTGGTTGACCGTGGCGATGAGTGTCGGCGAGAGCAGGAACCCTGTGCCTATACCGGCGTCCGAGCAACTGAGGGTCTCGATACGCACGACGCCGGACTGTTCGCGTGTGTAGATCGTCGCGAAGTCCATCGTCGGAACGGCCGTCGGGCTAACCGTCACCGTTTTGGTGGCGGCGACCGAGGGACCGATGGAGGCCCTGACGCCTCGCACGGCGACAGGGTGGCCATCCACCGTCCCGTTATGCAAGACAGCGACCGCTCCGGACGTCGCACCGACGATGATGACCGCAACCAGGCCGGCCATCAGCACGGGTAGCCGGGCACTCCCCCTCTCGGCTCCTCCAGCGTGCGGTGGTTCCGTCGGGGCGCCGTGGGGTCCTCCGGCCGGGGGGAGCGACTCGACCGGCGTGCCACAGTGCGGACAGAACAGATCCCGTTCGCTGGCGTATCCGCCGCATCGGCCGCAATCCATGTCCGCTCCCCTGTTGATGGCGCTCATGGTGGGCCAGGACGGGCATGCGGTCAATTCACGCGACTTCCGAAGCTCGGTTGTAGTCAGCCGCTCCGGCAGTCCCCGAGACGCCAGGCGCCATCATCGCCGAGCACGACCGCTCAGCCGTGACCGTCACGATGCCGTAGTGGTCGAGACGGACGGGCGGGAAGTCCGCGCAGTAGCCGGGCCGGCGAGGTCAGATGCCCCTGATACCTACCGCGTGTCCGATCAGATACACGACTATGGCGGCGCCCCCACCGATCAGGAGTTGACGTGCTCCGGAGCGCAACGGTGCCCTGCCGTTGAGCGTGCCTAGGGCGGAGCCGACCGTGAACAGTGCGGTGGCAGCTAGTAGCACCGCGGTGACCAGCGCGGCGGTGCCGGTGCCGAACAAGTAGGGGATGACAACGACAACTGCGCCGAGCGCGAAGGCGATGAGGCTGGACACTGCCGCTGACCACGGCGAACCGAGCTCCGCGGGATCGAGACCGAGTTCTTCGCGGGCCATGGTATCCAGGGCCGTGTCGTGGTTCTTCATGATGGTTGTGGCGATGCGCTCGGCCTCGGCGCGGTCCAAGCCCTTGGCCCGGTAGATCAGCGCGAGCTCTTCGGCCTCGGCTTCGGGGTCGTCACGGAGCTCTTCGGCTTCCAGGGCGATCTCGCGTTCGTATGCCTCCCGCTGTCCACGCATCGAGATGTACTCGCCGACCGCCATCGAGAACGCGCCGGCGAACAGACCGGCGAGTCCGGCGAACAGGATCGTCCTGCCGCCGGCTCCGGACCCGGCGAAGCCCATGACCAGCGACGTGTTGGACACCAGGCCGTCGTTCACGCCGAACACGCCGGCTCGAAGCGCCCCGGAGCGATCGCTGCGATGCCAGCGCTCGCCGCGAGCGATGCCGCGGCCGGCGTGAGCGCCGGCCGGTCCTTGTTCGCGTACCCGGGTGAGCACGCGGGCATGCGAGCGCTCGTCGACCGCCATGCCCGGCGTGGCGTCGGGGTCGTCGGCGTACAGCCCGGCGTCGGCCTGCTCGGCGCGCTCCACAAACGGCAGCACCGCGTCGACGGAGAACCGGCGGGCCACCCATGACAGCAGCCGGGTGCCCAGTCCAGTTCGGCCGGGTTCGGGAACCGGCTCGCCAAGGCCGACCAGCTTGTCCGCCCAATGCGCGGCATGCCGCTCCTCCACCGAGGCAAGCTCCAAGAAAATCTGCTGCCGCTCACCGGTGGCACCCGCAGCGAGGCCCCGGTAGAGGGCCGCACTCCGCCGTTCTGCGTCGAGGGCGTCTCGGAAGCGTGCGACCGCATGCCGGTCCTTACCGGCCCCACCATCCCGGTGGCTGTGGGTGCCGTGGGTCTCAACGCTCATGGGATGCATGGCCTTTCCGACCGTCCAATCGAAGGTGGGCGCTCGGCGGCAGGCTTGCCATGACGCTTGTCCATGCGGTCGGAGTCTCCTGACGGCCCGGATGCCTACTTGGCACGGTCAGCCCCGATGACTGCTCGAATCGATGCCACGAGTGCGACGACGACGACGGCGACGAAGACCAGCATCACGTCACGGGCTGGGGCGTACTGGGTCGCGATGCCCAGTCCGAGGACCGGCACCGATAGACCTACGTAGGCACCGAGGAAAAAGCCCGACAGGACCTCCGCGCGCGACTCCGGAGGTGCGGCGGCGCCGGCAGCGACCAATGCACCCCGGAACACCAGACCGGCCCCGGCGCCGGTCAGGACGCCTCCGATGACGAACATGGCCAGGCTCGGCAGCCACATCCCGCCGATCAGCAGTCCCAACCCGGGGATCAGGATGGCCATGCTGATACGCAGGGTGGCATTCACGCCCAGGCGACTGAGCAGGATTTGCGCAACGGCGCCCGCGGCGAACGCGGCGACCGCGACCGCACCGGCGACCGCCGCGGAACTCTCGTGCAGGGTCCCGGCAAGGAAGCTCGGCGCGAGCGAGTTGAAGACGCCGAACACCGCGAAGGAGGCCACACCGGCCGCGGTGGCGGCGAAGAACGCACCGCGTGCAGCACGCGGGACGGCGATCCGCTGCGGTCGCCAGGCGGGAGCCGGGTCCGGCCGGGAAGTGGTCTCGGGTGAGGCGGCGACAAGCAGCGCCAGCACGACCAGCACGCCGGCAAACACGATATAGGGCAGGCGCAGCGGCTGCGGCGCAAACTGGGCCAGCAGGCCGGCGGCCAGTGGACCGACGCCGATGCCGCCGAGGTTCGCGGCGGTGGCGACGACCTGGGCGCGGCGGGGTGAACGCGGCGGCTCCGAGCCGAAGATCCCGACGTGCAGCTCCGCGAGGTACGCCGTGGCGGTCGCGGTCGTGAGCCCGACGGAGATGCCGGTGATCACGCGGGCGATGAGCAGACCGGGCAGGCTCGGCACGAACAGGAAGACGAGCGCGCTCACGACGTTGATGAGCAGTGCCGGCACGAACACCCGCTTGCGCCCGACCCAGTCCGAGACATGGCCACCGAGGAACAGGCTGCCGATCACCCCGATCGCGTAGACGGCGTACACAACCGTCACCATCAATGTCGAGAAGTGATCGCGCTGCTGATACAGCGCGTACAGCGGCGTCGGTACGGCCGAGAACCCCATGTTCACCAGGAAGGCGGCAGCGGCGACCCAGAAGCCGAACGAGTGATGCCGGCTCGAGCGCTGGACGGGAGGCTCTTTGGGACGACCGGTATCGACGTGGGTGAGTGCGGGTGCTGACGTCATGGCGGCTGGTCCTCTGCTCGATGCGTTGACAGAGTCCACGGTGCGCTCGAAGCGCTATGCCGTCAAACGAAAACATGCGACAACGCTTATTCATTGAAAGCATGACCGGGAACTGTCACCCGGATTCCCGATCTGTGGGTGTCTGCGTCAACCCGACTCGGGCCGGATCCCGCGCGTTTCCTTCACCCTCAAGCGGGTGCTCACACTCCCTCGACGATGCGTATCTCCCTGCGGGCACCGTCGCCCAGAGCGCGGAGCGCCTCTTGGTATCCGGAACTGTTGTAGGCGGCCACAGCGGCCTCGACAGTCTCGAACTCGATGAGGATCGTGCGCAGGGCAGTCGCGCCCTCGAAAACGTATGCCGGGTTGCCTCGCGCGAGGAAGCGTCCACCGGCCGCGCGCAGGGCCGGTCCGGCCAGTTCGACGTAACGAGCCAGCTTGGCCTCGTCGCTGATGTCGGTGAACGTGTTGATCCAGTACGCAGTCATGGAACCAGCATCTCGCAGCCGACGAGGTTTCGCGCTCCGCGTCCGAACCAACAGCGATGCGTCAGAACTGACCGACCACGTCGATGACGAGGACTTGGGGCGGCACCGCGGGTTGGGCTTGCTGAGTGGTGGTGGCGGGGGTGGCTGCGGTCGCGGGGAGCAGCACCACCACTCGGCTGCCGATGTTCTGTCCGGTGAGCTTGTCAGCGATGCTGAGCACGTTCTTCGCCGGCACGGCCTGCGGGCCGGTGCCCCAGGTCGCTTGGGTGTTCTTGCCGGTCGCCAGGTCGGTTTGGACCAGCTGCAGTGCCAGCGTCTTAGCGGTGTCGATCTTCGGTCCGCTACCTGTGACCAGCAGCGTGGACGCCGGCTTCGCCGGGACCTTGACACCCGCGGTGCTGGTGATCTCCGGTTTCCTGCCCACCACGTTGGTGATCTTGGGTAGACCGGTGCCGGGCAGGTTGCGCACGGCCGTCCCCGGAGCCGACGCGCTCGGCTTGTACGCAGCGACGAGGTCGACGACAAAGACCAGGGTGTCGGTGCCGGTGATGCCCGCGCTCGACTGCCCACCCGCGCCGTAGCCGTCGGCCGGCGGGATCGTGAGCAGCACACGCGTCCCGAGCTTCTTACCCACCAGCGTCTTGTCCCAGCCGGCAATGACTTTCCCCGTACCGATCACGAACGCAGCCGGCGTGCCCCGGGTGAACGAACTGTCGAACACATCCACCTTGCCGTTCTTCGGCGCCCACGTCTCACCGACATAGTTCGCCACGAGCGTGTCCCCCTTCGCCACCGCCGCCCCCGCGCCCTGAGCAATGGTCTGCTGGGTCAGCGCCGCCGGTGCCGCCGCGGCCGGCACCGTGACCGTCGGCGTGGCACCGAACACCCCAGAGACCCTGACCCCGACAGCCGTGGTTACGCCCCCCGTCGCCGCTGACGACCCCGACGACCCCGACGACGAACCGGACTTCGCGCTACACGCACTCAGCACGACAGCCGGCACAACCAGCAATGCGGCAACACAACGCGAAGCAAAACGCACAGATACCCCGTTCGGATGGACATGCGAACAAACACCCAAGAGTAGCCCGCAAGCCTGGGCCGCCCCCATGAGTGCGCTCTGGGTTGCCTGGGCTTCGGCAGCTAGGCGTAGGCGACGGTTTCATCCAGACGACAGCACGTCGGCCGAGACGAGCGCGGATTAGATGCGCCGCAGCTGGTCGAGACGACCGCCCGGCATACTCGCGGGCGTGGGAGCTCGCGCGGGAATCGTCGTGACCGGCACCGAGGTGCTCACCGGACGGGTGACCGATCGCAACGGTCCGTGGCTCGCCGAGCAGCTGCGGATCATGGGCGTCGACGTCGCCCAGATCGTCGTCGTCGGGGATCGGCCGGCGGATCTGCAGACGTCGCTCGCGTTCCTAGCCGATACGGGCGTCGATCTCATCGTCACGTCCGGCGGTCTGGGTCCCACCGCGGACGACCTGACCGCCGAAGTGGTCGGCGCGTTCCAGGGTCGGTCCCTGGTGCTCGACGCCGAGCTGGAGGCGCAGATCGCGGCGATCGTGTCCCGCCTCTCGGCCGGTCGCGGCTGGCGGATGGACCCGGTCGCGACCTCGGCCGCGACCGGCAAGCAGGCGCTGGTACCCGCGGGGGCGACCGTGCTCGCGCCGGTGGGTACCGCGCCGGGGCTCGTGGTCGCGGTCACCGACGGGCGGACCGGACCGCCGGTCATCGTGCTGCCCGGGCCACCTCGCGAGCTGCAGCAGATGTGGCCCGCAGCCCTCGCCGATCAGGCTGTGCAGGCGGCACTCGCCGATCGCGAAGAACTTCGGCAGCAGACGATGCGACTGTGGGGCACGCCCGAGTCCGAGCTCGCGGCGACGCTGCGGCAGCATGAGGCGGCGCTGTCGGGACTGGAGATCACGACCTGTTTGCGCGACGGCGGCGAGCTGGAGATCGTGACCCGCTACGGCGCCGCGGCCCAGCCCGCCTACGACGCATTCGTCGCCGTGATCAGAGACGTGCACGCGGACACGCTCTTCTCGGCCGATGGCCGCACCGTCGACGAGCAGGTGGCTGATCTCCTGACCGCGCAGGGGCTGACGATCGCCACCGCAGAATCGTGCACGTCCGGGCTGCTGGCCGCGCGGCTGACCGAACCGCCGGGCGCGTCGCGCTACGTTCTGGGCGGTCTGGTGGCGTATTCAAACGCGGCCAAGCAGCAGCTGTTGGGGGTGCCGGCCGGGCTGATCGACGAGCTGGGTGCCGTGAGCGCCGAGGTGGCCGAGGCGATGGCTACCGGCGCCCGCGCCCGACTCGGCGCGGACGTCGGTGTCGGCACCACCGGAGTCGCCGGTCCTGGTGGCGGCAGCATCGACAAGCCGGTCGGGCTGGTGTACCTGTGCGTGGTCGGGGACGGAACCGCCATTGCGCGGCGGATCTCCCTGCCGGGTGCGCGGGCTGACGTCCGGGCCCGCTCGGTCGCCGTAACCATGCACCTGATCCGCGAGCTACTCGGTGCGGACGCGCGGCTGTCGCCTTAGCGCCCGTCTGCCTACAAACGCAGCTTGTCTGAGTACCGAAGTTTGCCGCCGCGGGCCCGCGACGTAATTCATCCCTGGGCAGTTGTCAGTATGCGTCCACCGGTTCGTTCAAGCAGATCTGCCGCTGCGCTCCAAGACCATCGAAGTCGAACAAGCGCTTGCCGGGAGAACAGGCGGTACGTTCAAGAAATGGAGATTATCAATCTGGGTGCGGCGGATGGGTTGCCGCCGGTGGATTGGGCCGCCGTCGTCGAGAAGCTCGATGCGGGGTCGGTTCCGGCTGCGGACGCGATGAACTCCCGCACGACGTGGCTATCCACCGTCAACGACGACGGCAGGCCTCATGTGACTGCGGTCGGTGCCCTGTGGGTGGACGGAACGTTCTGGTTCCAAACCGGCACGGGTACGCGTAAGGGGCACAACATCGCCCGCGATCCGCGGTGTTCGGTCGCGGTGTCGATCCGCGACGCGGACGTCGTGGTCGAAGGAGACGCGGTTCGGGTGACCGAGCCGAACGCAGTGGCGCGCATTGCGAAGGCGTGGGCCGACCACGGTTGGCCTGCGGAGCCCGACGAAAGCGGGTCGGGCATCACTGCCCCGGTCAACGCACCGTCGCAAGGGCCGCCGCCCTGGAACGTCTACCGCATCGAGCCGCGCTCGGCGACCGTGGTCTCGGCGACGGAGCCGGGCGGTCTGACGCGGTTTCGCTTCTGACCCAGATAGAGCACGCTCCGAAGGCCTCGATACACGAGGCGGTCGCTATGGCATAAGGGCTGACCGTCCGCGCTCTGGGCCGCGACAAATCGCCGCCACCAGAGCCGTCTGCGCGACTACGCCAGGTGTGCGCGGGGCGCAGAGGCGTCGGTAGGTGTCGCTCGGTCGCTCGAAGTCGTCGCGATCGTCCACCGGTTGGTCGAAGTTCTCCGGTACGCGTCTTGGCTTTCTGGGTCGGCGCCGAGTTTGTGGACGCTGCCGCGCCGCTCTCAGAGAAACAGATTCAGGGCCGCCAGTCGTTGCGGATCGGTCAGGATGTCGACCTCGACGATGAGCCCGTCCGCGACGGCGAAGGCAAGTACCGAGGTCACGCGGCCATCGATCGTCCCTACGATGCCCGGGCCGCCATTGACAATGGCGTAGCGCGCCTGGAGTCCGGGTGCGCGGTACCTCGTCGCCTGCCCGGCGATGGCAGCCGCACCGCGGACGAGCGTGGAGCCCGCGCCACCGGTGTCGACGCGCAGCACGGCGTTCGGGTGCAGCAGCGCGACCAACCCTGCCAAGTCGCCGCCGCGTGCCGCGGCGAGCCAGGCGTCGACGATCTCGCGCTGCCGCACGCGGTCCGGCTTTCCAGCCGGGGTCGCACCCTGGACCCGGCGGCGCGCCCGGCTGGCCAGCTGTCGCGCCGCGGCCGGGGTTCGCTCCAGCATCGGGGCGATGTCATCGAACGGCACGGCGAACATGTCGTGCAGCACGAACGCGAGGCGCTCGGCAGGATCAAGCGAATCGAGTACAACCAGGAGCGCGAGACCCACCGAGTCGGCCACGACGCTCTGCTCGGCCGGATCGAGCCCGTCACCGAACTCCACCACCGGGTCGGGCACCCGCACGTCCAGCGGGTCCTCGCGCCGGGCAGCCCGCGAGCGCAGCATGTTCAGGCACTGCCGCGACACGATCGTGGTGAGCCAGCCAGCGACGTTGTCGACATCCTCGCCCGAGGCACGCGAGATTCGCAGCCAGGCTTCCTGCACCGCGTCCTCGGCCTCGGTGAGCGAGCCCAGCATCCGGTAGGCCAGCGCCTGCAGCCGGGGTCGCTGCTGCTCGAAACGCTCAGCCCAGAACTGTTCGTCCTGCACGTGTCACATCCTCTCGATCCAGCGGGTCACTTCTATGACACGTCCTGACAGAGCCGATGTGACAACGGAGGAAGACTATGGAAGCCCGGATGACCCACCCCGTAGTGGTGCTGCCAGACGCAATGAAAGCACTGCTCGCGCTGAGCCAAGCCGCACAGTCAGACACCGTCCCACCCACGATGCACCAGCTGATCCAGCTCCGCGTCAGTCAAATCAACGGCTGCAGCGTGTGCGTCGACATGCACGCCAGAGAACTCAAGAACGTCGGCGAGACCGATGAGCGAATCTGGGGCATCGGAGCGTGGCGGGAATCGCCCTTCTTCAGCGACGCTGAACGCGCCGCCCTCGACCTCGCCGAGCACGTGACCCGCCTCGCCGACCAGTTCGACGCTGTCCCGGACAACGTGTGGGACAACGCTGCCGACCACTACGACGAGAAGGAACTATCCGCACTACTCGTCTCGATCGCCGCGATCAACGTCTGGAACCGACTCAACGCCGCCACGCGGCAACCAGTCGGCACTGCCTCGTAAACGCGAGCACATTGACCAAGTCCGCAGGCGCCGTTCCGATCGCCTACCTCACTCGACGATCCTGCTTCAGGTGCGGGCCGTCACGTGGCTTATGGCCTCGTCGAGGATGGTCAGGCCGAGTGCGATCTCGCCGTCGGTGGCGGTGAGCGGTGGCGCGATGCGGAAGACCCCGCCCATTCCGGGCAGCTGGACGATGTTCATGTGCAGGCCCAGTTCGAGGCAGCGGCGGGTGACGGCGGCGCCGAGCTCGTCCGAGCTCTGCTTGGTCTCGCGGTCGAGCACGAGCTCGAGGCCGACGAGCAAACCCCGGCCCCGGACATCACCGATCACCGGATGACGAGTCGCGAGCTCACGCAGCCCGTCGGCGAGCACACCGCCCAACTCACGTGCGCGGAGGTCGAGCTTGTCGCGTTCCAGGACGTCCAAGACGGTGTTGCCCACCGCGGCCACGAGCGGATCGGAGACATGCGTGGTGAAGAATAGGAAGCCGCGGTCGTGGGCCGTTTGCTCGATTTCGCGCGAAGTGACGACGGCTGCGAGCGGAAGCCCGGCGCCGAGGGTCTTGGAGAGCGTGAGAATGTCGGGGACCACGCCGTCACGCTCGAACGCATACCACGTGCCGGTACGGCACAGGCCGGTCTGCGCCTCGTCCAGGATCAGCAGCATCCCGCGCTCGCGGCACTTGCGCTGCAGCGCGGCGAGGTAGCCCGGCGGCGGCTCGAGCACGCCGCCGGAGGAGAGGATCGGCTCGACGATGCACGCCGCGAGGCTGCCGACGGATTGGGCGTCGATGAGGTCGAAGCCGAAGTCGAGCTGGCGCTGCCAGTCGAGCTCGCCCTCCGGCGTCGAGAAGTCCGGGCGATACCGGTTCGGCGTCGGGATCGCGAAGTTGCCGGGCGCCGACGGACCGTAGCCCTTGCGCCCCGAGCTGTACGTGGCGCTCGCCGCGGCCTGCGTCATGCCGTGCCACGTCCTCG